>NZ_JACMZT010000016.1:0-137994 GCF_017349615.1 Pseudomonas sp. GW531-T4 | reverse complement strand
CAAGTTGAGAATGGTGAAAAAAAACCCTTGGACCTTTTATAGCGACAACGGACGAAAACATCTCCAGCAACAGAACTGGGGAGTTATCGAAAACAACAAAACGTTGTAACAGGTGCAAGGAATCTCACTCATGAAAACTCAAGTCTGGTTGAAAACAAGCACAGCACTGGCCCTGATCCTGGCCCTCGGCCTGACCGGCTGCAGCAGCGGCGGTGGCGGCCACAAGAGCAGCTCCGGCAGCTCCTCGCCTGACAGCGCGGCAGGTACCGACAGTGGTTCCGGCGGCTCCGGCGACGGTTCGGGTGGCGCAGGCGGAACCGGTGGAGGCACCGCAGGCACAGGCGGGACCGGCGGAACGGGTGGCGGCACCGGTGGTACAGGTGGGACCGGCGGCGGTACCGCAGGGACAGGTGGCACTGGCGGCACCGGAGGCACGGGTGGCGGAACCGGTGGCGGTGGCGGCACCAATCCGACCAACCCGACGAATCCGACCGATCCGACTACACCCACCACTACCCCGTTGGTCACCTCGACCCTGGTGTCCGACCTTGGCACCACCATCAGCGGCGTCGGCGACGGTGTCAGCACCCTCAGTAGCGCGCTGGCTCCGCTTCCGGTAGTCGGCGGGGTCCTGCAAAGCGCGGTGAACACCTCCGGCAATGTGGTCGACACCGTAGGCGATGGCCTGACCAATGGCCTCGGCCAACTGGGTAGCGATCCACAGGCCTTGAGCAAGACCACGGCCATAGTCGGCAACGTGGTGTCGGACGTCGGCGATGGCGTCTCGGACATCAGCGGCAAACTGGCCACCAGCACCAGCAGCATTCCCCTGGTGGGCGGCGTGGTCACCCGGGTGGCGCCGGTACTCGACGGCGTCGGCAGCAAGGTCAGCATGCTCGGCGACACCCTCACCACCGTGACCAGTGGCGGCCCCCTGGGGACAGTGACAGACAAGGTGGGCAACAACCTGCTGGTACCGGTCGTCACCCTGACAGAAGGCCTGACCGGCAAGGTGGGCAGCGCGACCGGCCTGGGTACCCCGGTCGACGGGCTGGTCAGCCGGGTCGGCAGCGTGGTCGACAGCCTGGGTAACAAAATCACCACCACCGGCGGCGGCAACCCGCTGACCAATACCCTCGGTGGCACCCTGAACAACATCGGTACCACCGCCACCACGGCCGGCGGCCTGGCTACCACCAGCGGCTCGGGCACAGGTGGCGGCATCGGCGGCGCAGGCCTTCTGGAAACCGTCGGCGGTGCGGTGGTCAACCTGGGTAACGGCTTGAATGCGGGCAACACCAACACCCTGGTCAGTGCCGCGGGTGTCAGCGGTGCCTCGGTCGGCAACGTGGTGGCCTCGGTGGGTGGCGCCCTGGGCGGCACCGGTGTCGCCAATGTCGGCGCCACTGCGCCACTGGCCGGTGTCGGCGCCACGGTCGGTGCAGCGTTGAACCCGGTCACCACTACCGTCACCAGCCTGACCCAACAAGTCGGCGCCACAACCGGAGTGGGCACCCCCGTCGCCGGTCTGCTCACCCAGGTAGGCGGCGCCGTCAGCACGGTAGGCACCAGCATCACCGCCAGCGCCCCCAACCCTGTGGTGAGCACCGTCGGCCAGACCGTCAACACCGTCGGCGCTACCGTCGCCACGGTCGGCACCCTGGTCAACGGCGGCACCACCAGCGGCAGCGGGACCACGGGCACCACCGGCGTGCTGGGCGGTGTGCTCGGTGGCTTGACCGGAACCCTGGGCGGCAGCCGATAAGCGTTTTGCACCTGGCCGATTCGACGGCCCTACCTACAGCGCCTACGCTTGGTTGGAGACGAGGGATTCGATTGAGTCTCTCGTCTTTTTCTTGTCTGGAGCATGACGGTTGCAGTACTTGATCAAGGCCAAGACCCTGACAAGCGCCGCCGACTGAAGTACCTCTCGCGTTGCTGCGACTTGACCATGGAGTGTCCTATGCGCGCTTTGGCTCCCTTGCTGTTAGTCTCGCTTTGCTCATACGTCCACGCCGAAAACCTTCCCAGCTTTCTCAATAGCAACGAAACCATCCGCAACCTGCCGGTGCCCAACCTGCCGGCCGACGCCTATCGCCCCACGACCCCGGCGCCCAAGCTGGCGCCACCCACGGAACCCCAGGCCCAGCCCCTGATGATGGGCACCACCGTCAACGTCAGCACCGTGCAGATCGAAGGAGGCACCCTCTATCCGCTGAACGAGCTGGCGGAGATCTACAAGCCGCTGATCGGCCATGAAAGCACCCTGGCGCAACTGATCGAAGCCACCCGGGAAATCACTCGCCGCTACCAGCAGGACGGCTACCTGTTGTCCTACGCGTTCCTGCCGCAACAGAACTTCGACCAGGGTACCGTGCGCGTGGTCCTGGTGGAGGGCTACATCAAGGACTATCAACTGCAGGGCGATATCGGCCCGGTCTCGGCCTACCTCGACAAACTGGTGGCAAAACTCAAGGCTGAACGGCCGCTGACCCGCAAGACCTTCGAGCACTACACCACCCTGATGAGCCGCATTCCCGGGGTCACCCTGCAAGCCCAGGTGCCGCCACCGGGCACCACCGACGGCGCGGCCTACCTGATTGCCCAGGCCAGCCGCAAACCCTTCACCAGCAGCCTCAGCACCACCGACGACAACCGCAATGGCCTGCAAGCCCTGCTGGCGGTCAGCAGTAACTCGCAGACCGCCATGGGCGAGCAGGTAACCCTCAGCGGCCTGTTCCCGCCGGGGGACGATCACGAGCATTACTACCGCCTGGACTACAACCAGTTTCTCAATGACGAAGGCACCCAGCTGAGCCTGTACGGCACGCGCTACCGCGCCGACCCGGGGACCAATGTGCAGCTCGACAACGGCCTCGAACTCAAGCCCCACCGAGAGAACGATCGCTACTCCATAGGCTTGAGCCACCCGGTCATCGCATCGCCCAACGAACTGCTGATCCTCGGTTCGCGCCTGTATGCGGTCAACGACAAGACCCGCTATCAGGTGGTGGGTTATCCGCAGAGCGTCGAACTGAAAACCAACGTTCGCGCCCTGGCCTTCGAGGGCGACTGGCGCAAGGCCAACGCACGCCAACTAAGGATTCTCAGTGCCGGGGTGTACCAGGGGCTGGACGCCCTGGGCGCGAAGACCAACGACGACCTGTATGACCTGGACTTCTTCCGCGTGCGCCTGTCCGGCGTGCAGAGCGACAAGTTCTTCGACAACTGGCAAGGGGTGCTGTCGGCGGCCCTGTACTGGAGCCGCGACAACCTGCCCGACAGCGAGCGCGCGGTGTTCGGCGGGCAGAACTTCGGCCGCGGTTACCCCGACGACCAGGCGTCCGGCGACAAGGGCTGGGGCGCGGCCTACGAGGTGAACTACAGCTTCAATCGCGAAGACCGCTGGCTGCGAATCCTCCAGCCATACGTGGTGCTGGATCGCTCGCGCACCTGGTTCAACGAACTGCCGGTCAAGGGCAACAGCCTGTCATCGGCCGCCATCGGCCTGCGCTTTGGCGACGCCAAGTACTACAACATCTCCCTCGAAGCGGCCAAGCCGATGTCCGATGAAGCGCTGGACACCCACAACCGCCGCCCGCGCTACACCCTGAGTTTCAGCTACCAGTTGTAAAAAGCCCCTCAAGCCAAACGAACACGACCCGCTCAAAGGCGGGTCGTTTTGTTCAGGCGAGCATCAGAAGTCGTAGCGCACCTTGGCGGTGAAGGTGTCGGCAGAGAAGTCGGTCTTGGTCAGGTAGTTGTAGGAACCACCCAGGCTCGCTTCGTAGCTGTCGCGTACCGGCGAGGCACCGCTGGTGGTGAATGGCGTGCCCCCCAGGACAAAGGTCGAGGTGGTGTTGGCCTTGTCAGCGATGAAGTCGTGCCAGGCCATGACCCTGGCTTCCGGCTCCAGGCTGTCCTGGCCCAGATCGAACGCGGCGGCCAGGCGCGCGCCGATGCCCAGCTCGCCCACTTCGTAACGCTGGCTGGCGACATTCAATTCCACCGAGCTGCCTTTTCCCCGGTACGAATCGATCATCACGCAGGTTCAGGGATTGACCAGATGAATGTGCGGCTGCGGGAACAGCGTATTCAGGGTCTCCAGCAGGCGCACGTGGTAGATGGGTTTGCGGAACAGGTCCAGCACTTGCAGGCGCAGCAGGTCGCTGACGTCGTCCATGTCGGCATGACCCGAGGTGACGATCACCGGCAGGTGCTGGCGGGAGGTGTGATCGCGCAGTCGCCGGATCAGCGACAGGCCACTCTCCTCCGGCATGCGCAGGTCGGTGATGACCAGCGCGATGTCGGGGTGTTGAGTGAGATGGGCCAGGGCGAGCTTGACCGAGGTCGCGGTGAAGCAGCAAAAGCCTTCACCTTCCAGCAGCTCGGCCAGCTCGAGCAGCGCGTCCTCTTCGTCGTCCACGAGAAGAAGCTGCTGGCGTGGAAACGAAGAGGAGCTCATGGGCAATACCTGGAAAGTGACTTGCGTACTGAGGGTAGCGACGCCTCGATAAAGCCTTGAGGACCGGTTTTACTAGCCACCACTAGGAGCAGCAGGGGCAGCGGCAGTCTCGCCCTCCAACGCCGCTTGCAGAGTCTCGAAGGTACCGGAGATAGCCTCCGATATGCCGGGTACAAATGTCGAAATGGCCACGGCCACCATACCGGCGATAAGTGCGTATTCGATCCCTGACGCCCCCTCGTTGTCCTTGAGGAAACGCAGGAGCCGGGAGGTCTGAAGGGCGATCCATTGGGTGGCGAGAATGAAGAACATCTGATTTCTCCTCAATGCACCGAGTGTTGCAGCGTTGCAACATGATTCCCCTGTGCCACCACAGCATTGTCAACAAACTTCCAGCCAACAACTGTAAGAACTGATTAATCATTAAGTATTAGTTCGTTCCCTTGGCGTCAAAAAAACGCGGCATCGGACAGGGCGCGGAGGAGCCAAGTTATTTTCTCAACAGTAATGGCGTTTTGTTGCAGCTGTTCTACCTTCAAATAGCGAAATAGTTGCATGTTCATAGCTGCCTGATTGCGAAATTGGCTCGTTGGAATTTGCGAGTCGGTGATGCAGCGGGAAAGGGAGAGCCGTCATGAACAGTCGTATCACTATGGGGTTGGCTGGGGTGTTTCTGGTGGGGGCCCTCATTGCCGGTTACTGGGGTGTGGCATTGAGTCGTCGGCCCGCAGCGGAACCTGTAGCGCAGCCTTCCCTCACCACCGTGCAAACCGTCACCGCTTCCGCCGAAGATGCGACCCGCCAGCCCGTCGCGGTGCTGGTCCGCGACATCCCTCCGTTCGTTCCCATCAAGGCCGGCGATGTCACGCTGGAGCGGCTGCGTACCGCCCCCGCCGGCAGCCTCAAAAGTCTCGACCAGGTCATCGGACGCACCCCATGGCGGGCACTGTCGGCGGGGACCTGGCTGAGCGAGGAAAGCTTCGAAGCCGGTGGCAGCGTGGCCCGCATGATCCGTCCCGATGAGCGCGCCCTGGCGGTCGCGGTAGACGAAGTCATCGGCGCCAGCGGGCAACTGAGCCCTGGCGACTACGTCGATGTGCTGCTGTTCCTGCGCCAGGACAGCAACAACCTGCTGCCCTCGGCCCAGGTCGTGGTGCCGGCCCTGCGGGTACTTGGCATCGGCGAGCAATTGGGCCTGACCAACGATGGCAAGCCGGGCTCGCCGCCCGCCAGTGCCGAGGAAAAACTCAAGCAGGATCAGCGTCGCCTGAACGCGCGCAGCGTGTTGCTGGCCGTCCCGGAACCCTTGCTGAGCCGCTTGATGCTTGCGGCCCAGGCCGGCGTGCTGCGCCTGGCGGTACGCAGCGCCGACGAGAAACGCCTGGCGCATTACTGGGCGGGCGAAAAAAGCGCGTCGAAGCATCTGCAAAACGTCGACAGGTCCCTGGTCCAGTTCAACCAGCTGGCCCTGTCCTCCCCTTCTCCCTCCACCGCCAGAACCTTCGACGCCGCAGCGCGTCGCGCCCAGATAGAAGTCATACGCGGCATCGAAGCGAGCCAACAAACACCCTGATCATGCAAGGACACTTCTTCATGTCCAATGATTCCCAGCCCCTGTGCAAAGGCCTGATCCGGGCTCTGATGTCGAGCGGTGTGCCTGTCGAGGTCGGCGTACCGCTGCACAACCACGATCCGAACGGGTACTCGCCGTATTCCCTGGAAAACCGCAACTTCAATCAACGCAGTGGGCTATCGCAATGAGTCAGAACCTGAGCCAGACCTTCCTCGCGATCACCCGCAATGGCACCGACCTGGAATGGTTGCAAGGCGCCCTGGCGCCACTCGGGCAGGTGGTCAGCGCAGGCAGCGGCAGCCTCGACGAGTTGCTGGCGCTGGTGGATGTGACGTGCGCCAGCCTGGTCTTCGTCGGCCTCGATCGTGAGCATGTGGTCACCCAGGCGGCGCTGATCGAGGGCGCGCTGGAGGCCAAGCCGATGCTGGCCATCGTCGCCCTGGGCGATGGCATGGACAACCAACTGGTACTCAACGCCATGCGCGCCGGGGCCCGCGACTTCGTGGCCTACGGCTCGCGCTCCAGCGAGGTGGCCGGCCTGGTACGGCGCCTGAGCAAACGCCTGCCCCAGGTCACGCCAAGCACCCAGCTCGGCGGCCTGACCGTGCTCTACGGCACCCAGAGCGATGCCGATGGCGCCCTGCTCGCCAGCCATCTGGCGCTGGTGGTGCAGAAGAGCAGCCAGCAGACCCTGTTGCTCGACCTCGGCCTGCCGCGCGGCGACAGCCTGGCGCTGCTGGGGCTGGAAAGCTCGTTCCACTTCGGCGATGCCTTGCGCCACCTGCGGCGCCTGGATGCGACCCTGATCGACAGTGCCTTCACCAGCACCGACGCCGGGCTGCGGATCCTGGCCTACGCCGGCCATGACGAGCCGCTGGAGCGCACCAGCGCCGCCGAGCTGTACATGCTGCTCAGCGCCCTGCGCCAGCATTTCCAGCACATCGTGGTGAACCTCACCGGGCAACCGGACAGCGAAGCCCTGCGCACCTTCGTCGGCCATTGCGACAAGTTGCTCTGGTACACCGACCAGAGCGTGCTCGACTGCCGCCGCAACCTCGCGGTGCTCAACCTCTGGCGCGAAAAAGGCATGAAGCTGGAACACGCCCGCCTATTGGTCGACCGCTACCTGCGCGGGGTCGCGCCGGATGCGGAAACCCTGGGCAAGAGCTTTGCCCTGGAAGTGATCGCGGTCCTGGCCTACAGCCCCGAGGTGCGTCTCAACGCGAAAAACCAGGGCGTCACACTGTTCGAACTGGCCCCCCGCGAAGGCCTCACCCAAGCCCTGAAGACCCTCGGCGAGCGCCTGGCCAGGCGCTCCCAAGGACTGCCCACGGCAAGGCCCGGCTGGTTCGAGCGCCTCAGGGGAAGTCGATGAGCACAGAAAAACTTTTTGGCGCCCAGCCCCACAGCCCCATCGGCAACACCGATCACGAGGGCCTGAAGCTGGTGCTGCATCGCTACGTCATCGACGCCATCGAGGAGTCGGGAAAAAACCTGCTGGAAGGTTCGCGCCAGGCACTGGCACGCTTCATTACCGACAAGGTGGCCGAGTACATCTCCCGCCTGCACCTGGCGATTTCCCGCTATGAAATGGAGCGCCTGGCCGAAGAACTGGTGGACGAACTCACCGGTTTCGGCCCGCTGGAAGTGTTGCTGCGCGACCCGGCAGTGACCGAGATCCTGGTCAACGGCCCGCACCGGGTGTTCGTCGAGCGCGATGGCGTGCTGCACCAGAGCGACCTGCGCTTCATCGACGCGCACCATGTGGAGCGGGTCATGCAACGCATCCTCGCGCCCCTGGGCCGACGCCTCGACGAGTCCTCGCCCATGGTCGATGCCCGGCTGCCCGACGGCAGCCGGGTCAACGCCATCATCCCGCCGATCGCCCTCGACGGCCCTTGCCTGTCGATCCGCAAATTCCGCAAGGACATGCTCAAGAGCAGCGACCTGATGGCCATGCAGACCATCGACCAGGCCATCTTCGAATTCGTCCAGGAGGCCGTGGGCAAGCGCTGCAACATCCTGATCAGCGGCGGCACCGGCACCGGCAAGACCACCCTGCTGAATATTCTCAGCCAGTTGATCAACCCTCACGAACGCCTGGTGACCATCGAGGACGTGGCCGAACTGCAACTGGGCCATCCCCATGTGGTGCGCCTGGAAACCCGGCCGCCGAACGCCGAAGGGCACGGCGAGGTCAAGGCCAGCGACCTGATCCGCAACGCCCTGCGCATGCGCCCGGACCGGATCATCCTCGGCGAGATCCGTGGCGTCGAAGTGCTCGATGTGCTGACGGCGATGAACACCGGCCACGACGGCTCCATGAGCACCGTGCACGCCAACAATGCCCAGGATGCCCTGCTGCGCCTGGAAACCCTGGTGGGCCTGACCGGGCGCCAGGTGGCCGAACGCACCCTGCGGCAGATGATCTGCGCGGCCCTGGACGTGGTGATTCAACTGACGCGCCTGCCCGATGGCCGGCGCTGCGTCAGCGAGGTGGTGGAAGTGGTCGGCGTGCGCGAGAACATCTACGTCACCAACACCCTGTTCCGTCTGAACCGACGTAGCGGTTTCGGCTTTCTGCGCGAAGCGGCCAACCCCGCTGGCGACAAGCTGCGACGCGACGCCGACTTGCCCATCAACTGAGCCAGGGAGCGCCACCGCATGCTGGGTCCCGTGCTGCTTGCCCTCCTGTGCCTGACCCTGCTGGGGCTGTCGGGCTGGATGTTCTACAGCGGCCTGCG
Organism: Pseudomonas sp. GW531-T4; assembly: GCF_017349615.1. NCBI lineage: Bacteria > Pseudomonadati > Pseudomonadota > Gammaproteobacteria > Pseudomonadales > Pseudomonadaceae > Pseudomonas > Pseudomonas sp. GW531-T4. The sequence continues at coordinate 129,212 of NZ_JACMZT010000016.1, read as the reverse complement.
CCAAGCCCGCACCGCCCGGGTGCTCGACCGCCTGGCCCAGGGGCAACCGCAACCGAGCGTGGAAAAGACCTCCTGGAACCGGCTTGAAAGGGCCTTTCTGCGCGCCGGCCTCGGTCGTCCCACCGAGCGCCTGGGGCTATGGCTGGCGGTCTGGGCCGCGGGCTGCATGCTCGGGTATGGGCTGGGCAAGTGGCCGGGGTTGCTCGCCCTGCTCGTCGCGCCTCCCCTGTTGCTGCGCCTGTACATCAGCTGGCTGTACCGGCGGCGCCTCAAGCGCATGATCGAACAACTGCCGCCATTGCTCGACCATGCCGTGCGCAGCCTCAAGTCGGGACGCACCCTGGCCGACGCGGTGCTGGGCGGCATCGCGGCCGCCGACAATCCGTTGCAGCACGCCATGGGCCGGGTCCAGCGCAACGTGTTGCTGGGGGTCAACCTGCCGGATGCGGTGGCCGACTTCGCCGAACTGTACGAGCGCGATGAACTGCGCCTGTTCGCCCTCGGGCTCAAGGTCAACCACCGCTATGGCGGCAATGCCAGCGAGCTGCTGGAAAACCTGATCAAGCTGATCCGCGAGCGCGACCAGGCCGCCCGGCAACTGCGCGCCATGACCGGCGAAACCCGTATCACGGCGATGGTCCTCGCGGCCCTGCCGGTGTCACTGGCCGGCTATTTCCTGATAGCCAACCCGACCTACCTGATGAGCATGTGGAACCAGAGTGGCGGCCAGATGATGCTGCTGGCCGCCTTCGGGTTGCAGGTCGTCGGTTGCGCGCTGCTCTGGCGCATGCTGCGGAGTGTTTGACATGACGGCCTTGCTGATCAGTGCGCTGCTGTTTCTCGCCGCCATGCTGCTGATGCTGAGCAGCTGGCTGGAGCAGCGCCGGCGCACGCGCCAGGTGACCGAACGCCTGCTGGGACACCTGGCGCGCGACAACCCACTCGGCAACTGGCTGCATGTGCTGGGCGACAGCAAGATCGGCCAGCATGCGGTCAGGCTCGACAACGAAACCCAGTTGCTGCTCAACCGCCTGGGCTGGCGCAGCGCGCGGCAACGCTCGCTGTTCGCCGCCTGCCAGATCGGCGTACCGATTCTCGCCCTGGGCCTGACCCTGGTGATCCAGGGGGTGTTTTTCCCGGCGGCGAAAAACCACTGGGTCGCCCCGGTGTTCGCCCTGAGCCTCGGCTACCTGTTGCCCAAGCGTCTATTGGCCATGGCCGCCAGCAGGCGGCAGAAACAACTGGCGGTCGATATCTCCACCTTCATTCCCCTGCTGCGCATCCTGTTCGAATCGGGCATGGCGGTGGAACAGGCCCTGCGGGTGTTGAGCAAGGACGCGCAGAAACTGCTGCCGGCCCTGACCCAGGAATTGCGCCTGGTGCTGGCCCGGGTGGATTCCGGCCTGGAACTGGGGGAAGAACTGAACAAGTCCGCGCGGCTGCTGGCCGTCGATGAGTTCACCGACACCTGCGTGATCCTTCAACAACTGATCCACCAGGGCGGTGGGGCGATGAAGTCGTTGCAGTCGCTCAAGCTGCTGCTCGATGACCGGCGCCTGACGCGCCTGCAGGAATACATCTCAACGATGTCGGCGAAAATGTCCGTGGTGATGATGCTGTTTCTCTTCCCGGCGCTACTGATCGTCCTGGCCGGACCTGGCGTCAGCGCCATTGCCCGGGCTTTCGCCCAATAGATAGAAGGAAGCCGCGGCTCACAGCGAATGGCAAAGCCGGCCTGCAGGATGCAGCAAACCCTCGGGGCTGCCGGGGTTTGCTGCGCGTCGGGAGGGATCAGTGCGCGGTCACGCGCTGGCGCAACCCCGAGTTGCTGGGTGCCAGCGCCAATGCCAGTTGGGTGCGGTTGTGCATATGGGTCAGGCGCAGCACCTGGGACACATAGAGCTTCACAGTGTTTTCCGTGATCCCCAGTTCACAGGCGATCTGGTAGTTGGTCTGCCCCTTGCCCACCAGGCGAGCCACATCCAGCTGCCGGGGCGACAGCTGGCTGAAGATCGCCGGGATTTCGACCTGCTCCACCTCGCCGCCGCCCTGGTCCGACGCCTGCGTCGTCGGTGGCGCGAGTGGCGTGCGACGCACTTTGTCCAGGTCCTGGTAAAGGTCGTCGATGGATTCGGAAAGGAACTGCAGCTTCTGGTTCAGATGCCCCAGCTGCAGGTTTTTCTGCCGCTCCTGCAAGGTCGCTTCCTGGCGCTGCAGGCCGGCCAGCAGTTCATCGAGGTCGATGGGTTTCTGGTAGTAATCGGCGATACCGGCGCGCAAGGCCTTGATCACATCCTGCTTGTCGGCCTGGCCGGTGAGCATGATGGCTTCGAAGACCCGATGCTTGCCGGCGATACGCTGCAGTTCCTGCACCAGCTGGATGCCATCGAGATCGGGCATGTGCAGGTCGCACAGCACCAGGCCGATTTCAGCATCTTCATTGAACTGCTGGATCGCCTGACGGCTGGACTCACAAGGGACACAGCGATAACCGCTGCCTTCAAGAAACTCGCAAAGTTCTTCGACTATCAGCGACTGGTCGTCGACCACGAGTACTTTGATGCCGGATATAAGCTTGTTCACGCGCAACTCCATGCCTGGCAAGCCCAAGACGAATGTTCCTGCCCTGCCGCGTCCACTTCGGGCAGGTACAGGATAAACGTAGACTACTTTCCGACTATGTACATAGAGATAGGCCGCACGACGACTAGCGGATCCACAGCAGGGTCAGGGCCATGCCGACAAGGACAAAAGGGGCAAAGGCGTACTTTTGCCCCTGCCGCGGATCGAGGTGGCGCAACGACCTTGCCAGTGGTTGGTCGGCAGCGGGCAACAGCCTGGGCGCGAGCAGCCACCACAGGCCGCTGGCCAGCGCGGCACCGATGAAGGTACCCAGCAGGTGCAAGGGGTCGGACGCCAGCCCCAGGGCCGCCAGGAGCTTCACGTCACCGCCGCCCATCCGACCCAGCACATAGCCCGGCACGGTCAGCAGCAACGCCAGCAACAGCGCCTTGCCCCCGTCCACCGCATCGGCGCCCAGCCAGGTGTTGCCGGCCCACAGCAAGTAACCCAGCGCCAGCAGCGCGACCCCCAGGGTCAAGCCGTTGGCGAGATGACGCTGGCGGATATCCTGCACCGCGCACAGCCCCAGCCAAGCCAAGAGAATCCAGTTCTGCATCGGTTAAAAAACATCCCTTCTGGCTGAATGATCCTATGCTGACATGACCCACTAGCAGTCAGGGTAGACGCCGCCGTGAAAGTGAACCTGCCGGGAAAACAAAAAGGTGCCGTGGCCATCGAGTTCGCCATGGTCTTCATCATCTTTTTCGCCGTGTTTTATGGCCTGGTCAGCTACAGCGTGCCGCTGTTGATGGTGCAGTCCTTCAACAAGGCGACTGCCGAAGCGGTGCGGCGCAGCGTCGCCCTGGACCCGACCATGCCCGGTTATGACGCCGCCCTGATAGCACGCGCGAAGACCACCTTGCGCGAGCAACTGACCTGGATTCCGGAGGCCTTCGACTTCGACGCCAACAGCGCCAGCGATGCCACCGTGACTTACGCGGGCGGCCTGCTCACGGTGCGGGTCCACTACTCCACCGACAAGCTCAGGCAGGTCATCCCCTTCCTGGTGCTGCCGGGCATGGGCAGCGTGCCCGCCCTGCCGGCGAACCTCAGCGCTCAGTCGAGTCTGCAATTTTGAGCTCGGGCGACAAACTCCTCGGGCGCTTTCTCGGCCGGACCACGCCCCAGGCGCTTCCTCCCGCGCCACCCCTGGCCACGCCCGGGGTCGGCCTGCTGGTGCATCTGGACCACAACGCCCAGGTGCTGCAAATGACCGGCCCGCTGCGCCACGCCCTGGCCCAGCCACCGGCCGCCGAGGGACCGGCGCCGCTGCTGGATTACCTGCTGGCGCACAGCGCGCTGAGTGTCGAAGGCAGCCCTGGCGACTGGCAGGGGCACGTGCTCGACCTGGACTTTCAGGGGGCTGGCGAGCAAACCCTGCACCTGCGCGGCTGGGTGCAACCGTCCACCCAAGGCTGGTTCCTGCACCTGCTGGATATCGGCGACCTGCTGCTGGAACGCCAGCAGGCGCAGCAGCGCCAGGACTGCCAGCAGTTCGCCGCGCAGATCAGCGAGCAACTGCGCCTGTGCAGCCTCTTCCGCCTGCCCGAGGTGCTGCATGAGCAACTCCATGCCCTGGCCCAGCACTGGCATATCCCCTGCCTCGCCCTGGCGCTGCTCGACGACCAGGAACAGGGTTGGTACATCCATGGCCTGTATCAGGCCGCCGAGGCACCGCAGCTGTGGCACAAGGGCCAGGTCCTGGGTACCGGGCTGGACAGCCTGAACGGCAATGCCCCGCAGTCGCTGACCTTCACTCAAGGCCTCGGCGACCATCCGCGCCTGCAACGTGCGTTCGGCAACAGCGAGGGCTTTGTCGTGCCCTTTCGCGACGATCATGGCGTCGCGGCCTGGCTGCTCTGCGGCTTCTACCCGGCGCGCCAGCTGGCACCGCAATTGAGCGAACGGGACTGGCTGCAATTGAGCGCCGCCCTGGCCGGGCCCCTGCTCGGACGCTTGCGCGAACAACAGCACCATCACCAGCTGGAGCGCCTGGAGGCCCTGCAAGGTTTGCTCGGCACCGGGTGGTGGGAGCTGTTCCCGCAAAACAACGAGATCCAGCTGGCGCCGCAGCTGGCCCTCAACCTGCTGCTGGAACCCCAGACCCGGCGCCTGTCGCTGCAGGCTTGGCTGGCCCTGATCCACCCCGCCGATCGCCAGGAGCTGAGCAGCCGCCTGCAGGAGTTACGACAGGGTAAACCCCTGCTGCTCTGCGTACGCTTGCAGCGGGCCGACCCGCAGTTGCCGGCCATCTGGTACCGCCTGCAGGGGCAGGCCCTGGGCATTGGCCAGAACCAGCGTTTTGTCGGTTTCATGCTGGACATCAGCGACATCAAGAATCAGGAACAACAGGCAGCTGCGGCCCACGCCCGGCTGGACAACCTGATCGCCCATTCGCCGGCGGTGATCTATGTCCAGCGCTATGTCGAGGGCGCGCTGCAGCCGACGTTTTTCAGCGACAGCCTGCAACCGCTGCTCGGCTGGAGCCTGAGCGACTGCAAAGACGGCGCCCTGGCGGAACGGGTGCATGCCGACGACCGCGACCGTTACTTCGAACGCAACCGGCAACTGCTGCGCGAAGGCGCGGTGCGCAGCCGCTACCGCCTGCTCGACAGCCATGGCGAATACCACTGGGTGCTCGACGAGGCCAGGCTGCTGCGCGACGACCTGGGCATGCCGGTCGAGGCCGTCGGCCTGTGGCTGGACGTCACCGACGCCACCCTGGCCGCCGAGCAGATCCGACTCAGCGAGGAGCGCTATCGGATCCTGGTGGAAGACTCCCCGGCGATGATCTGCCGCTACCTGCCCGACCTGACCCTGACCTTCGGCAACCGGCCCCTGGCGACCTACCTGGAATGCCCGCCCGAACAACTGGCCGGGGCCAACCTGGGCGACTGGCTGTCCGCCGAACAACACGCCGCCTTCGTGCAACGCATCCGCCAGCTGACCCCGGAATTTCCGGTCAGCACCGCGGAAATCAACCTGCAACTGCCGGGGCGTGAACACGCCTGGTGGGTCTGGTCCGACCGCGGGGTATTCGACGCGCAAGGGCGCCTGCGGGAGATCCAGGCCGTCGGCCGCGACAATACCGAAGTCCGTCGCTCCCAGCTGCAACTGATGCAAAGCGCGAAGATGGCCACCCTGGGTGAAATGGCCACCGGGCTGGCCCATGAAATCAACCAGCCGCTGAATGTCATGCGCATGGCCATCGTCAACGTGCTCAAGCGCCTGAACAACGGCGACGTGCAACTCGACTACCTGCAGGACAAGCTCAAGCGCATCGATGCCCAGGTCCAGCGGGCCGGCCGGGTGGTGGACCATATGCGGGTGTTTGGCCGCAGCTCGGAAATCGAACAGCAACCTTTCGACCCGGCCCAGGCCGTGGAAGGCTGCCTGTCGCTGCTGGCCGACGGCATGCGCGGCAAGGGCGTGGAATTGCGTATCGCACCAATCGACCTCAAGGTGCAAGTCCGCGGCCACGTCGATCAGCTTGAGCAAGTCTTGATCAACCTGCTGGTCAATGCCCGGGACGCACTGCTCGACCGGCGCGAGCAGGATCCGGACTGGCGGCCCTGGATCGCGATACGCGCCGAGCATGACCCGCAGCGGGTGCGGCTGCTGGTCGAAGACAATGCCGGCGGCATCGACCCACGCCTGCTGGGGCGCATCTTCGAGCCCTTCTTTACCACCAAGCCGGTCGGCGTGGGCACCGGGCTCGGGCTCTCGGTGAGCTACGGCATAGTCGAGAACATGAGCGGACGCCTGAGCGTCAGCAACACCGGCGAAGGCGCCTGTTTCTGCATCGAACTGCCGCTGGTACAGAGCGATCAGAGCACCAGGTAAGCCCGGCCGGCCTGGCCGCAGGTGAGGTTGGCGCCCACGTCGACCCGGCCCAGATCGATGCCCAATACCGCCAGGACATTGTTCAGCAGCGGGTCCAGCAACGGGCCGAGCAAGGCGCCGATCGCCGTGGCCAGCAGGCCGACCACACCGTTCAACGCCGACAACAGAGTATTGAGCACCACCCCGAGCAGGCTGCCGATGGTGGGTGGATGCTGAATCAGCGAGATGCCGGTCAGCGACGCGCGCAGGCTGCTGACCACATTGGATGCGGTCACGCTGTGCCAATCGTCGTCCGCCAGCTCCTGCTTCATTTTCGGTGGATTGACGAAGGTGAAATTCGGCTCGTGGGTGCCGGCGATCCACGTGTCAGCACCCGGCACATCGATCATCAACTCGCTGCCGCCGCCGGCAAACGGGGTACGTGCCCCGCAAGGACCAGACAGCCCCTGGCAGGTCCTCGCGCCGATATCCACCAGCGGCAACGGACTCACGCTGACCTGAGTGGTCGAAGACGCCCAGTTGCTGGCGTCCACCCGACCGACCTTGAGCTTGACCGCGGAGGTGGTGGTGTCGACGGAAAGACTGTTGTCGCTGTCGCTGGCGCAGGTATAGCCAGTGACATGACTGTCGCCAGCCGCCACTTCAAGGCTGATATCCAGGTTCGCGCCGTCCGGCAGGATCAGCAGGTCGGTCTTTACGCAGGAGACGCCGAGCACACAGCTGAGATTGAGGCTGAGAGCTGTATTGAGCGTACCCACCAACGGCGCCAGCACAGCATTCACCGCCTGCAGCACGCTGTTGATCAGCGAGAGATCCACCGTCAGCAATGCACGCACCTGAGCGGTACGCACATAGATGCGATTGGGCCCCAGCGGGTCGGCGGCGGCCAGTTCCGGGTTGCCGATCGCGAACTCGGGGGGTGACACGATCTTGACCCGGGTGGTGACGCCCGCCAGCCCCAACACACTCACCGGCAGCTCGACGGCCGCGGCGCTCTGGCTGCTGGCCAGTTGCAGGAACGCCTCGACCAGGCTCAGCAGCTGGACGTTGGCATCCAGCCCGGCGTCCGCGGTGCCGGTCTGCAACTTCAACAGGTCACCCAGCTTCACCGGAACCGTATTGATCGCAGCGGCCTTGATGCTGCCCAGGGCTGTCAGCACCTCGAGGGTGGCGTCATTTCTCTGGGCCACGCTGATGGCGGTCTGGAGCAGTTGGGTAATGTCGGTATCGACGTCGAGCAGCTCACTGTAGTTTCCGGCGCTCACATTCAGGTCGATGGCCAGCTGATTCAGGTAACTCAGCAGGCTGATGTCGGTATCGACCAGGCCTTGCCAACCGAGCAGGCTGACATTGATCGCGCTACCCGCCAGGCCACCGAGGGCCCCGTTCAACAGGTTGAGATCGACCAGCGTGCTGCGAATCGTCAATTGCGCCAGCGGCGGCTTGGGCTGAGCCGCCACCGCCGTGGCACTCAATGAAGTCGTGGCGCTAACGGGATTGTCGGAAAACAGATTGGTTACGCCGAGGGCAATGCTGGTGGGCACCCTCTCACTGACCACCACCCGGATGGCGCTGGCCTGGCTGGCATTGGGGCTGAAGGTGCGCAGGTTGTCGGCACCGGTCTGCAGCGATCCACAAGTGGCTGTCAGCGGCCTGTCGTCTCCCACCGCAAAGCCGTTGCGCGTCGCGCTTTCTCTGGCGAATGCCGCCGCGCTGAGTCCGGCCTGGCAATTGCCACCCCTCGCCACCGCCTCCAAGGCGGCGTTATCGGCCACTCGCTGCAACTCGCGCTGATCCAGGTACAGGCGCCCGCTGTCGACCACCACCAGCGTGCACAACACCGCCGTGCCCAACGCCAACGCCCCTATCAGACCAATAGCGCCACGCTGCCGAGCCGGTCCGGAAAACTGCGTGCGGGGAAACATGAAGCACTCCTTTGCCGGCGCACCGCCGGGCGCAACCTCCGCTGGGTGAAAGGAGTGTAGTCAAGGCTGCAACACAACGCTGGCGACCTGCCAGCGCTGTGTTTGGGAAGTGGCCGCGGTGGAATGCCGCAACTTACCTGGGCGGATAGTTCGCCAGGATCCGGCCGACGGTCTCCCTGATCGCCGTGCTGCGATCGGCGGGGTTCGGCGTGCTGCTGAGTATCTGCTCGTCGCTGCCGCGCCACACCAGCTTGCCGTCCTTGCCATCGAGCAGGTCGATCTGGATGGTGGCGACCTTGTAGGTGATGTTGCGGGTTTCGTTGTACATCGGCGCGCCCCAGTAGCCGTTCCACGGGCCACCCCAGCCGCCGCCGTAATTGGTGGTGACCTGCTGCTGGCGGTTCTCGACGATCAGGTAAGTCTGAACGTTGAGATCAGCCTTTTTACCCGCCGCGGCCGGACGCAGGCCGCGCTGGTCCAGTTGGTCGCTGACCGCCTGGCGGATGCGCTGTTCGGTCAGGTCGCTCTTGATCCGCGGATCGTCGGGGCGGTATTGCAGGGCGGGTTCCTTGAAGCTCCAGCTGCGATAGGCAGCGAAGTCGCGACTGGCGTCGAAGTCATGGTTGACCTGGTTGGCGGCGCAGGCGCTGAGCAGCGCGGCCAGGGCCAGTGAAGCAAGAGGGCGGAACATGATGTGTCTCCAGAAGAGCAAATGCACCTGAAGGGATGTCGCTAGGTCTGTACGAAAGTTGGCGAGCGAAGCCTGTTTTCAACCCAGCCCATCGCGCAGCTTCGTACGGAGCCTAACTAGGAGGATACGCCGCCATGGCCTTTTCCACAGCCTCGCGCAACGCATCGGCGCGCTCGCTCAGGCTGCCCTGGCTCGAGGTTTCCGCGCTGGCGCTCCACACCGGCTGGCCACTGCCGCCGTCGAACAGGTTGACCCGCACCACCACGACTTCCACCTCGTAGGTACGCACCACCGGCACTGTGTTGTACATGCCGTAGCCGGGGCCGTAGCGGTTGTAGCCATAACCTCCGTAACCGTAGCCGTAGTCGTCCTGCACCTGGCGCAGGCGCTTTTCCAGGTGCAGGTCGGCGCTGACCCACAGGTCCGCCGGGCGGTTGTCGTGCAGCGGGCGCAGGCCGCGCTGGTCGAGGGCGTTGCTGACCGCCTCGGCGACCTGCGCCGAATCGGCCCAGGCCGAGCCGTTGGGCAGGCGCCCGTCGCGCCAGGCCCAACTGCGATAGCGGCCATAGTCGCGCTGGGGCGCCGGATAGGCGCTGCGGTCGAAGGTGCCGGCCGCCTGCGGGGGCGCCGGCGGCAACGGATTGGAACTGGCGACATAGGGATTGGGGCTCTGGCAGGCCGCCAGCCCCAGGGACATCACAAGCAAACCAGCGTGGCGTTTCATTTCGGGCTCCGCTCAGACAGGACGGCAAATCCAGTGCAGGTAACGCCCAAGCCCGGCAAAGCTTGGGTGACGACGATAGGCCAACTCCATTTCCAACAGATCCAGCAACTCGGCGCGGGCCTGGAATTCCACCGGCATGTAGTCGTGGAAAACACGTACCCCGCTCTGGGTTTCGACCTGCCACAAGCCGTCGAGTTGCGCCGCCAGCTCCCGTGGATCGAGGGGCTGTTGCGGGGTCAGGCTCTGCTTCTCGCCGGCCATGTCGTTCTTGCGCATCTTGCGAAAGTGGCCCTTGAGCAGGTTGCGATAGATCAGCGCATCGCGGTTGTAGAAGGCCAGCGACAGCCAGCCGTCCTGAGTGGTCAGTTGATGCAGCACCGGCAGGATCGCGTGGGGCTCGGCCAGCCATTCCAGCACCGCATGGCACAGCACCAGGTCGTAGGGTTCGGTGAGCTGGCCCAGCAGGTCCTGCCAGGGCGCCTGGATAAAGGTCGCCTGCTGGCCGGCCTCGGCGAAGCGCTGGCGGGCGCCTTCGAGCATCGGTTCGGCCGGCTCGGCCAGGGTCACCTGATGGCCACGCTGGGCCAGCCACAACGACATGTGCCCCAGCCCGGCGCCGATATCCAGCACCCGCAGCGGCCGGTCCGGCAAGGCTTCGGCCAGGTCCGCCTGGAGCACCGCCAGGCGGATCGCGCCCTTGGCGCCGCCGTAGATCTTTTGGGCGAAACGGGTCGCCAGCTGGTCGAAATGACGGTCGCTCATCAACTGAACCGCCGTTCGCTGTCGGCCAGCTTGCTGCGCACCACCTGCTCCAGGTCCAGGCCCAGCTCGCTGCACAGCAGCAACAGGTACAGCACGATGTCACCGACTTCCTGGCCGGCGTGGGCCAGCTTGTCCGCCGGCAGTTGCCGCGACTGGTCTTCGCTCAGCCACTGGAAGATTTCCACCAGCTCGGCCATCTCCACGCTGGCGGCCATGGCGAGGTTCTTCGGGCTGTGAAATTGCCGCCAGTCATTGCGGTCGCGAATGGCGTGCAGGCGTTGGGTCAGTTCGTCTAGGTTCATCGGGGTCTCCTGAAGGCGTATAGCTTCGGGGGGATGGCGAGTGAAGGCAAGGCCCGTACCGCCCCTCTCAATCGATAACGCTGAACTCGACCCGCGCCGTCTGCCCGCCTTCGTCCAGCACGCTCAGTTGATAAGGCCCCAAGCGTTCGAAGCTGGCGTTGATACTGTCCTGGTTGGCACTCTCGCCCAGCGGCTCGCCGTTGACGAACCACCAGCGCCGGCCGCTGCCGCCCAGGGCCGACAGCTTGAGCCGCAGCAGTTCCTGGCTGGCCGCCGGGCGACGCAACCGATCGCCCTCGCGCACGCCGACGATGGACAAAGGCGCCGCTGCCGCCAGCGCCGGCCCCGGGCACTCCGGGTCATTGGCCGGCAGGCGCGCTTCACGCCGTTCGATGCGCGGCAGCCAGGGCTCCAGCGGCGCCGGCCACAGCGCGATATCCCGCGCCTGCGCCCCCGGGCACTTGGCGTCGACCCGCAGGCCCTTGGCATTGACCCAGACTTTTTCCAGCAGGCCGACACCCAAGGGTTGATCCGCCGCCTGCAAGGTCGGCGGCGTGGTGCCGTCCAGGGTCCAAGCGAAACGCTGGCGGCGGCAGTTCGGATCGCTGCGGCTCATGGGCTGGCCCAGCGGCCAACAGATCGCCGCCACACCGACATTCATCGGCACCGGCTGCACCGGCGCGCTGATACCGCGCTGGCTGTCGCGGTTGATCAGCACATCGTGCACTTGCAGCATCAAGGGCGCCGCCGAGGCCAGGCCGAACTGGCCCGGCACCGGGGTGCCGTCCGGGCGGCCGATCCAGATGCCGATCAGGTAGCGCGGCCCGACGCCGATCGCCCAGGCGTCGCGAAAGCCGTAGCTGGTACCGGTCTTCCAGGCCAGCACCGGGCGCTGCACCAACTCGGCCCGCGGATCGCGGTCCGGGCGCGCCTGACCGCTGAGAATGCGCCGCACGATCCACGCCGAACCGGGGGACAACAAGGGCCGCTCGCGCAACTCATCGTCCGGTTGCAGGCGGAGGCTGGCGCTCTTGCCGCCACGGGCGAAGGCGCTGTAGCCGCTGACCAGGTCCTCCAGGCGGCTGCCGGCGCCGCCGAGAATCAGCGCCAGGTTCGGTTCCGCCAGCGCCGGCAAGGTCAGGGGCATGCCACCGATGCGCATCTCGGCGGCAAACCGTTTCGGTCCGTAGGCTTCCAGCAGTTGCACCGCCGGCAGGTTCAACGAAGTGGCCAGGGCGGTGCTGGCCGACACCGCGCCGCTGAAGCCCATGGAAAAGTTGCCCGGCCGGTAGTCGCCATAACGCCGGGGCACGTCCTGCAGCAGCGATTCGGAATGGATCAACCCGGCATCCAGCGCCATGCCATAGAGGAAGGGCTTGAGGGTCGAACCCGGCGAGCGCATGGCGCTGATCATGTCCACATGGCCGAAACGCCGCGCATCGTTGATATCCACCGAACCCAGGTAGGCGCGCACGGCCATGCTCTGCGCCTCGACCACCAGGATCGCCGCCGAGGTGTGTTCCGGCAGGCGCGCGCGCCAGCCCAATAGCAGGTCTTCCAGGCGCCGTTGCAGGTTGGCGTCCAGGGTGGTGCGGATCAGTGGCGGGCTGTCCGGACGGTTCAGCCGCCGCGCCAGCAAGGGCGCCAGGCTCGGCTCCAGCCGCGGCGCCAGCAACAGGGGTTCCTGCAAGGCTTCGTCCACCGCCGACTGCGGCCAGACCTGGAACTGCGCCAGGCGCTGCAGCACCTTGTCCCGGGCCGCCTGTGCCCGCGCGGCATGCCGGTCCGGGCGCAGCCGGCTCGGCGCCTGGGGCAGCACCGCCAGCAGCGCGGCTTCGGCGTGGGTCAGGTGCTGCGGCGACTTGCCCAGGTAAGCCCAGCTGGCCGCGGCCACCCCTTGCAGGGTGCCGCCGAACGGCGCGCGGTTGAGGTAGAGCGCGAGGATCTGCTGCTTGCTCAGGTGCCATTCCAGCTGCGCGGTGCGCCACAGCTGGCGCAGCTTGCCGTGCCAGGTTCGCGAGTGCGGATCGAGCAAGCGCGCCACCTGCATCGACAGGGTGCTGCCGCCGGACAACACCCGCCCGCCGGTGAGGTTCTGCCAGGCAGCGCGCACCAGCGCCATCGGGTTGACCCCGGGATGGCTGTAGAACCAGCGGTCTTCGTAGGTCAGCAGCGCGTCCAGGTAATAGGGCGAGACTTCGTCGGTGCGCACCGGATAACGCCAGACCCCATTGGCATCGGCGAAGCGCCACAGTGGCGTGCCATCCTCGGCCAGCACCACCCGCGCCAGGTCATCCTTGGGCAGCGGCAGCGGCCAGATGCGGTCGGCCAACCAGAGCCCGGCCCACAGCAGCAACAGGCCGCCCAGCACCATCCGCAGGACTCGCCAGCCACGGCGGCCGCCCGGTTGCGCTGATGGCAAGCCGGGCGACTTTGCCTGGCCGGATATTCGCCACCAGAAACTGCGCAGGCGCGATACAACTAATCGAAAAATCAAACCCGCGAACCTCTATGCTTGGAACGGAACTCGCCAGCGCGATTGATGGCCAAAGGCTCAGGTCTGGCAAGCACGCCAACTTTTTCATCAGGATGCACGCATGCAGGTAGAAAGCTTCTTTGAATGGCTCGGCCAGGCGCTGGGCTCGGTCATACGGTTTATCGTCGATGGCCTCAGCGGTCTGTTCAACGCCCTGACGAACGCCGGCGGCAACTTTATCGACGGCTTGTCGCGGGCGCTGGGCATGGACACTTCGATCATCAGCATCATCACCCTGATCGTCGGGCTGATGCTGCTGTACTCGGCGGTCCGCGCCTTCATGCGCGCCTCGATCGTCATGGGCATCATCTGGCTGCTGCTGGGGCTGTGGCTGCTGAGCTGGGTGGTGCACTGACCGCCCGACAGTTGATCGCCGGCAAGCTCGCGCCTGGCGGGGCGAGCTTGCCGCAATCCCCTTCTCAACGCCCCTTGATCACCATCTCCGGCAGGGTTTCACCCACGGCCTGCCAGTTCGGCCGGTACATCGACTCCACTTGCGGCGGCGGCACACGATAGGTGCCGGGCGTGACCGCGCGTGCCAGGTACAGCAGGTGCGTGACGCTGTCGTAGCCGTCCAGGTTCAGCGCCGCCACGTAGCGGTCATCGCGGAACTCCTGGTGCTTGAGGCTGGCGTTCTGCATCGACTCACGCCATTCCTTGACCTGGCTGCTGGCGTTTTCCAGGCTGGCGGCGCTCTGCGCCAGGTTCTGGTTTTCCAGCTCCAGGCCGGCCGGCAGCAGGTCCACCACCAGCGCATCCGGTACCCGTTGCTTGGCGCTGACCGCCAGGTGCACCAGCACCAGGTCGCCGCTGCCCAGGGCCCGCAGGTCCAGCGGCTGGCCGTTCATTCCCAGGTATTCGCGACGAATGCTCAGGTTCTCGCCACCGGCCAGCGGCGCATGCTGTGGATAACCGGAAATGGTCAGTTGCTGGTACACCGGTTCGCTGCCCTGATTGCGCACCGACAACGGCGACGCCAACAATGCGCCTTGCAGTTTCAGGCCCGGCTGGCCGTTGTTCAGCTCGCGGCTTTCGGCGCCACTGCTCAGTTGCGCGGTCCAGCTGGCTTCCGGCTTGCCCAGCAGGCCACGACCGGCGAGGAACAGCGAGTTGCGCTCCTGGGTCGACAGGTACGGGCTGGCCGCCAGCTGGTCGGACAGCTCGAACAGCCGCTCCTCGCGCTTGCCCTTGGCCAGGTCGTTCTCTTCCAGCAGCGCCAGGATCAGCGCCTGATCCCGTAGCGGGCTGCCATAGTCGGCCAGCCAATCCTTGCTGTTGCGCGAGGCCGCAAGGCCGGCGGTCAAGGCCTGCTCGGCCCGTGGCTGGTCGCCCATTTTCTGCAGGGCGATGGCCAGTTGCACCAGCGGCAGGCCGGAGCGGGCATCGGTGCGCCGTTCGAACAGGCTGCGCAGCGCGCCCAGCGGCGCCTGTTGACTGCGCGCCAATACCAGCCCGGCGTAGGCCTGCACGGCAAAGCGCGTGTGCTCGGCGTTTTCGCTGTAGTTGACCTCGATCAGGTTGCGCTCCTGCAGGTAACGCAGCAGGCGTTCGTTGGCCTTCTTCAGCGCCTCGGCCGGCACCGCGAAGCCCTGGTCGCGGGCCCGCAGCAGGAAGTCGGTGACGTAGGCGGTCAGCCAGTATTCCTCTTCGCCGTCCGCGCCCCACAGGCCGAAGCTGCCGTTGTAGCGCTGCATGCCCAGCAGGCGTTCGATGCCCAGCTCGATCTTGCGCTTGCGCTCGGCATCCGGCTCGCCTTCCAGGCCCAGGCGTTTCAGGCTGACGGCATCGGCGTACAGCGCCGGGTACAAGCCGCTGGTGGTCTGCTCCAGGCAGCCGTAGGGGTAGGCCTTGAGTGCGCGGATCTGCTCGCCGAGGTTCAGCGGTGGCCGGCTCGACAGGCTCAGCAGCGCTTCGCGCCCGGCCGGTTCGAACGCCGCCAGCTCGCCTTCCGGCAGGCTCCACGGCTGATCCTTGAGCACCGCGCGGTAATGCCTGAGCAACGCCGGATAGGCCGGTCGCACCCCCAGGGTCCATTCGCGGCTGAACGGCGGCAGGCTCTCGCCGGGAAGATCCAGGCCATTGACCAGCACCTTGACCTTGCCCTGGCCGAAGCCGCCCAGCGCCCGCACCGGGATACGCAGCGTGGTGCGCTGGCCCTGGGTCAGTTGCACGCTCTGATGGGTTTCGTTGACCAGCGCCAGCTGGCCTTCGGCGCTCAGTTGCACATCGAGTTTCTGCGCCTTGCCCGACAGGTTGGACAGGTCCAGCGCCAGGGTAGTCTGGTCGCCGCCGGCGAGGAAACGCGGCGCCGACAGTTCGGCGATCAGCGGCGCGGCAACCACCGTCTTGCCTTCGGCCATGCCGTAGCGCTCGTCGGTCCAGGCCTGGGCCATCAGGCGCACTTCGCCGTTGAAGTCGGGAATGTCGACGCTGACTTCGCCTTCACCCTGCTCGTTGAGGGTCACCGGCGCGCTTTGCAGGGCGACGATGGTGACGCTGGTGTCCGGACGCTTGCCGCCCTTGGCCAATGCCGCGTCACCACCGAAGGCCAGGCTGGCCAGGCGGCCCTGGCCGGCTTCGATCAACTGCCCGTAGATATCCAACTGGTCGGCGCCATAGGCCTTGCGCCCGAACAGGCTGGAGTACGGGTCCGGGGTCGGGTATTCGGTGATGTTGAGGATGCCCACGTCCACCGCCGCCAGCAGCACATGAGCCTCTTTCGGCACGCTGCCATCGGCGTTCTTCGCCTGGATCTTCACCTTGAGCGGCTGCTTGGGGCGCATTTTTTCCGGTGCCGTCAGGGTCAGGCCGAGCTTGCGCTGGGTGCGATCCAGCGGCAGGTGCAATACACCTACCGCGCGTTTCGGGGTGATGTTGGCCTTGCGCTCGCCGGGGCGGATGACCAGCGCGCTGACGTACAGGTCGTGGCGCGCCCACTTCGGATCGAGCTTGACCGCGAAGCTCTTGCCCTCGGCCGGCACGTCGATTTCCTGCCACCACAACGGGCCGTCACTGGACTCCACCAGCAGGTAACCCTTGCCGGCGGCCGGCGGGGTCACCGTGACGTTGGCGGTGTCGCCGTCGCCATACAGCGGTTTGTCCAGCGCCAGCTTGACCTGGTCGGGGCGCACCGCGCCGCCTTCGGCGTTGTCCTGGGAACGGTAGCCGGCCCAGAAACGCAGGCTGCTGACCAGCCCGGTCTGCGGATCCTCGACCTCGACGCGATAAGGGCCCCACTCCACCGGGAAGCTGACCTTCGCGGTATCGCCAGCCTTGATGCTCAGGGTCTGTTCGTCCTGGGTGAGGAATTTCTCGTTGAAGTGATAACTCCAGCCGTCGCTTTCCGAGTAGTTCCAGTAGTAGTCGCGGCGCTCGCGCACCAGGCGCACCTTGAGGTTGTCGGCGGCCAGCTTCTGGCCTTCGTTGTTGGCCACCAGCAGTTCGAATTCGACCGGGCCATCGCCGTCGGTTTCCGTGCCGTCGAACAGCGCCCGCAGCCCCGGCAACCGGTCCGCCGGCCACACCGGCAGCACCACCCGCCGGGTGATCGGACGACCGCCCGATTCCTGCAGGCTGCCCTGGACGATCAGTTGCAGCGGCGAACGGGCCCCGGCCCATTTGCTTTCCAGGGCGATCACTTCTTCGCCGTTTTCATCCAGCGTCGACTCCTCGATCTCCAGGTCCTGGCTCAGCTCTTCTTCGGTGATCGAGCCGAACTGGTAGCCCGGCAAGGCCTTGACCGCCTCGCGCAGCGGCCGCACGTAAAGCTGGCCGCTCAGGCGATTGCCGGCGGCCGGAGCGCCATACAGGTAACGACCGTTGACGCCGATCTCGACGGTCTCGTCCGGCTTGAGCGGTGTGTCGCTGCCCTTGAGTTCCAGCGCCAGGCGCTCAGGCAGGAAATCTTCCACGAGAAATTCGTACAGCTGCGGCTTGCCGTCGCCGAGGTCGAACACCAGCTGCCAGCGCCCGGTCGGCGCTTCGCCGGCCAGTTGCAGCTGGTACTGATAAAGCCCCGAGGCATCGGCGCCCCAAACGAACTTGCGGCTGACCTGCTCATCCGGCCGGCGCACTTCGACGCTTACCGGCTGCGGCTTGACCGCATTGCCATCCTTGTCCCGCAGCAGCGCGTTGAGCAGCACGGTTTCGCCGGGGCGATACAGGTCGCGGGGGCCGAACACGAAGAACTGCAACGGATGGGGCTGGGGGCCGCCGATATTGAATTCGGCCAGGTCCAGGGCGGCGCCGTTCAAGCGCAGCAGGCTGGTCTGCTCGCCCTGGTGGGCCAGCAGCACTTCGGCTTTCTTCGGCAGCGGCAGCTCTGCATGGCCACCCTTCTCGGTCTTGCCCTGGCCGAGCACGCGGCCTTCGCCGTCCAGCAGTTCCAGGCTGACGCCGTCCAGCGCCTTGCCGCCTTCCAGGGCCTGGGTAAAGACATCCAGGCGGTTCTGGTAACGGTGCACCGACAGGCCGATGTCGCTGAGGGTGAACAGGGTCGCCGGCTGCGAATAGTTGTAGGTGCCCGAGGCGCGCATCACCGCCAGGTACACGCCCGGCTGTTGCAGCGGCTTGAGCCCGGCGATCGGCAGCAGCAGGGTTTCCCGGGTATTGCGCGCCGGGTTGAGGTCGAAGCGGCCGCCATACACCAGGTCGGCCATCGGCAGCAGTTCGCGGGACTCGTAACTGTGCAGGCTGTTATTGCGCCCCCACTGGGCGAGGAACACCGGCAGCGACTCAGGCTTGATGCGGAAGAATTCGACATCGACCTTGTCGACGTTCAGCGCGATCACCGGCAGGCCTTCGGCGAGACGGGTCGGCAACAGGGTGCCGCGGCTGGCGAAACCGACCGTGGCCTGCAGGTCGCGGGTTTCCAGGCGGCTGACGTATTCGGCGGCCAGGGTCGCGTCGTTCACCCCGCGCAGCCCGGCGTCGACGGTCAGCACCAGTTTGCGCTGCGGCTCCAGGTGCCGCAGGCGCAGTTCCATGAAGTTGTCCGACAGCTCCCAGGCGCCGTCGACCTTGCCGCTCTTGCTGTCCACCAGATGCAGCTTGTCGGCGAACTTCTGCTGCGGGTCCAGGGGCACCGAGAAACTCACCGACAGCGTGCTGGCTCCGTCGAGCTGCACCTCGGACACGTCCACCACGCTCAACTCGCGACCGGCGTAGCGTTGCTTGAGGACAGCGACATCCTGCACGGGCCGAGCCTTGGCCGCGGGCACCGCCGCTGTCGGAGCCGAAGTGGTCGCCGCCTTGTCGGAGGTCGAGGAATCGCAAGCGCTCAGCAAGGCCAGCGCACAGGCCAGGAACAATCCTTTGTTAAGCATGGGGCACTCATAGGCAGGAGTATCGAAGGGTTGAACTATATCTCACCGCCGTCCGGCTGGCTGTGGCGCAGCGCACATTGATCGATAGAGGGCCCATCACCCGCAGCTTCTTTGTAGGAGCGAAGCTTGCTCTCGATCAGCCGCAAGCGGCGCTTGCGCTGCCTGAGCAGATCCGTAAGCAATGGCCGAACATGCCGACGCCAATCGCGAGCAAGCTTCGCTCCTACAGGATTTGCGGCGTGATTGGGGTGGCATGGCCGGCCGGGCAAGCAGCTACAATGCCGGCTCTCGCAAGGAGCCTGCATGTCCAGCCTGATTTCTGCCTGGCGCCACCGTCCGACCCATGGTCGGGTGTGGGCGCTGGCCGCGCCGATGATTCTTTCCAATATTTCCGTGCCGCTGGTGGCGCTGGTCGACAGCACCGTCATCGGCCATTTGCCTCACGCCCACCAGCTCGGCGCGGTGGCGGTCGGCGCCAGCCTCTATACCTTCCTGGCCTGGGCCATGGGTTTTCTGCGCATGGGCGCCACCGGCTTTGCCGCCCAGGCCGCCGGGCGCGCCGACGGTGCGGCGCTGCGGCAGATCCTGGTACAAGGCCTGCTGCTGGCCATGGGGCTGGCCCTGCTGCTAGGCGCCATAGGCGTGCCGCTGAGCGGCGCGGCCTTGCAGTTGATGCAGCCTTCGGCCGAGCTGGACGAAATGACCCGGACCTTCTTCCATACCCGCCTGCTCGGGCTGCCGGCGGCGCTGGCCAGCATGGCCCTGGTCGGCTGGTTCCTCGGCACGCAGAACGCCCGCGCGCCGCTGGCGATCCTGTTGAGCACCAACCTGATCAACATCGCCCTCAACCTGTGGTTCGTGCTGGGCCTGGACTGGGGCGTGGCCGGCTCGGCCAGGGCCTCGGTGATCGCCGAATGGACCGGCGCGCTGATCGGCCTGGCCATGACCCGCTCGGCCCTGCGCGCCTATCCGGGGCGGATTGCCTGGGCGGCGCTGCAGCGCTGGGCCAGCTGGCGACCGCTGCTGGCGGTCAACCGCGACATCTTCATTCGCAGCCTGGCCCTGCAATCGGTGTTCTTCCTGATCACCGTGCAAGGCGCGCGCCTGGGGGACGCCACCGTGGCCGCCAACGCCCTGCTGCTCAACGGCCTGCTGCTGACCGCCCACGCCCTGGACGGCCTGGCCCATGCGGTGGAAGCCCTGTGCGGCCACGCCATCGGCGCCCGCGATCGCCTGGCCCTGCGCCGTTCGCTGGTGGTGGCCGGCGGCTGGTCGCTGCTGGCCAGCCTCGGCTTTGCCGTGCTGTTCCTGTGCGCCGGGCACCTGTTCATCGAGATGCAGACCGATATCGCCGAAGTGCGCCAGACCGCCTTCATCTACCTGCCTTACCTCGCCGCCCTGCCGCTGATCGCGGTCTGGAGCTACCTGCTGGACGGCCTGTTCATCGGCGCCACCCGCGCCCGGGAAATGCGCAACGGCATGCTGCTCAGCGTGCTCATCACCCTGCCCTGCGCCTGGGCCTTGCAGGGCCTGGGCAACCACGGCCTGTGGCTGACCTTCCTGCTGTTCATGCTGGTGCGCAGCCTGACCCTGCTGGCCTTCGCCCTGGGGCTGCGCCGGCACGACGGCTGGTTCGCTCCGGCCCGCTGAGCCTTCCGGCGAGCATAAAAAAACCACCGCAAGCGGTGGTTTTTTTCGAACGGTCGACCTATCAGGAAGACAGGTACGACGAGCGGGTCAGGCCCAGACGCAGGGCGTCGAGGAACTGGGTACGCTCGCTGGCGCTGATCTTCGCGCTGGCCACCTTGTCGCGGTAGTGCGTCATCAGCTCTTCCGGCGACAAGTGCACGTAACGCAGCATGTCTTCGATGGTGTCGTGGGTCTCGATGCCGGCGTGGTACACGGTGCCGTTCGGGTTCTGGTAGATGTTCACCGAGTCGGTATCGCCGAACAGGTTGTGCATGTCGCCGAGGATCTCCTGGTAGGCACCGACCAGGAACACGCCCAGCAGATAGTCCTCACCCTCTTTCAGGCCATGCACCGGCAGGCTGGTCTCGATGCTCTGCTCGTCGACGTACTGGTTGATCTTGCCGTCGGAGTCGCAGGTCAGGTCCTGCAGCACGGCGCGGCGCAGCGGCTCTTCGTCCAGGCGATGCAGCGGGATGATCGGCAGGACCTGGTCGATGGCCCAGGTGTCCGGCAGGCTCTGGAACACCGAGAAGTTGCAGATGTACTTGTCGGCCAGCTTGTCGTTGAGTTCGTCCAGCACCTGGCGGTGCGAACGCTGGCGCGCCTTCAGCGAGTTGTGCAGGCGCCGGCACACGGCGAAGTAGCACTGCTCGGCCAGGGCTTTTTCGGCCAGGGTCAGCTTGCCGTCGGCGTACTGGGCGGCCACGTCGCTCATGTAGTGGGTGGCGCGCCAGTAGGTCTCGGTGACCATCTCGATGTCGGTCGGGCCCAGCAGGTCCACCAGCCATTGCACGGTTTCCGGCAGGCTTTCCTTGTTCTCGATCAGCGGCACGTCGTCGTTGTGTTTCTCGACGTCGGTCACCTGCACCACCAGCATGGCGTGGTGCGCGGTCAGCGAACGACCGCTCTCGGAGAAGATGTGCGGATGCGGCAGGCTCTGCGCGTCGCAGAATTCCTTGAGCATGCCGACCACGACACCGGCATAGTCGTCCATGTCGTAGTTGATCGAACTGGCGTTGCGCGAGTGGGTACCGTCGTAGTCCACGCCCAGGCCGCCGCCGACGTCGATGTGATCTACCGGCAGGCCGAGGTTGCGCAGCTCGCCGTAGTAACGGATGGCTTCCTTGAAGCCGTGCTGGTAGTCCGCCAGGTTGGCGATCTGCGAACCCATGTGGAAGTGCAGCAGGCGGATGCCCTGGTCCAGGCCGGCGCTGCGGAAACGCTCGACCACCGACAGCAGCTGCGCCGCCGACAGGCCGAACTTGGATTTCTCGCCGCCGGTGTCGGCCCACTTGCTCGATGCCAGGGACGACAGGCGCACGCGCAGGCCGACCTGCGGCTTGACCTTGAGCGTGGCGGCCTCTTCGATCACCAGGGCGACTTCGGATTCCTTCTCGATCACGATGAACACGTTGTGGCCCAGCTTCTGGCCCATCAGCGCCAGGCGGATGAACTCACGGTCCTTGTAACCGTTGCAGACGATGGTCCCGCCTTTCGGCGCCAGCGCCAGCACCGCCAGCAGCTCGGGCTTGGAGCCGGCTTCCAGGCCGATGGAGACGTTCTGGGTGGCGATGATGTTCTCGATCACCGCTTCCTGCTGGTTGACCTTGATCGGGTACAGCGCGGTGTACTTGCTCTGGTATTCCAGGCGCTCGATGTTGGCGTCGAAGGCACCGGTCAGCTGGCGCACGCGGTCCTGCAGGATATCCGGGAAGCGCACCAGCAGCGGCAGGGACAAGCCGCTCTTGCGCAGCTCCTCGACTTGTTCGAACAGGTCGATAGGCGAACTGTTCGGGCCGTTCGGACGAACTTCGACGCGACCGGCGTCATTGATCGCGAAATACCCGGCCCCCCAATGGCGAATCCCATAAACACTGCGGCTGTCCGCAACTGTCCATTGGCTGCCATCGTCTTTGCGTGTGCGTCGTACGGACATCGAAGTCCCCTATAAAGAAGTCATAGAGCGCCACCCCGGTCCGGGGCTGGCGCAGTCTAAAGAATGAAAATGACGATTAGCCTGCAACGAGGACGTAGACCTCGGTTACAGCGCTGAGTTTAGAAACCGGTCATGAACAGGCTCTGTGAAAACCATGAAGACGACGGCAACCTGAATCGGATCAGGGCTGCATCAAGTCGGGGGTGGTTTTCACAGAGGCTGCTAGCCGCCGGACTTCTTCGCCTTGAAACCGTGCTTGATCAGCTCTGCCAAGAGTAGCTCGACATGATCGCCCTGGATCTCGATGACGCCGTCTTTCAACGCGCCACCTGTGCCACAACGTTTCTTCAACGTGGTCGCCAGCTCCTTGAGCGCGTCTTCGGCCAACGGCACGCCGGTGATGGTGGTCACCGTCTTGCCGCCGCGGCCCTTGCTTTCGCGGCGCACGCGAGCGATGCCGTCGCCGGCAGGGATAACGGTTTGTTTGCAGATGCAGGCTGCCACCGGCTGGCTACAGTCCGGGCAATGTCGACCTGCGTCGGTGGAAAATACCAGGCCACCAAGGGCGGCGAAGGATGCGGCTTTTTTGGCCACCGGCAATCCTCTTGGGAGGACAAAGACTGGTCGAAGCACATGGCCTGTGCCATCGACCGCGAAGCCCCACTCAGGCAGGGGCAGCGCTACTGGACCGACCGCGCTTATAAAGGCAGCGCCGGCTCAGCTTGAAAAAGGTCGCGCAGTGTAACGGCAAAAAGCCGACTTGCTAAGAGCCTAAGCGCGCCAATTTATACAACTTTAACGACGCCGCGCCAGATAGCGCTGCAAGGCCGCCAGGGAGTCCGGGCAATAGGGCTTTTCGGCGATTTCCCGCATCACTTCGTCGATCGAAATGAAGCGCGCTTCCAGCACCTCTTCCGGCTGCAGGCGCAAAGGCCCGTCCCAGACCGCCGAAAAGGCCGAACACCAGAGGCGATTGCCGGTGTCTTCGAAAAAGAAGTGGTCGTGGGCGGTCAACTCCACCCCGCTCACCCCCAGTTCTTCCTCCAGCTCACGGGCCGCCGATTCGGCGTAGCTTTCGACGGCCAGCACCATGCCGCCCGCGGCCACGTCCCAGTAACCGGGGTAGAGGGCCTTGCTCAGGGTGCGCCGATGCACGCACAGCTCACCGGCGGAATTGAACAGCAGGATATAGGTGCCGCGCCCGATCAGGCCACGCTCGCGCAACTCCGAGCGGGCCAGCGCGCCCAGCAACTGGTCTTCGCCATCGACCCAGGCGACTTGTTCGGCATCGGAGGCCGCGCGATGCGCGGCCTCATTGGAGGTAACCACCATGAATCAACCCTGGTTGAGCAATTGACGCAAGTCGATGACCGCCGCGTTGGCCCGGGAAATATAGTTGGCCATGACCAGCGAGTGGTTAGCCAGCACGCCAAAGCCGCTGCCGTTAAGAATCATCGGGCTCCACAGCGTTTCCTGGGACGCCTCCAGTTCACGGATGATCTGACGCACGCTGACGGTGGCGTTCTTCTTGGCCAGTACGTCGGCGAAGTCGACCTCGATGGCGCGCAGCAGGTGCGACAGGGCCCAGGCCTGGCCGCGCGCTTCGTAGAACACGTTGTCGATCTGCATCCAAGGGGTTTCCACCACCTCTTCGTCGACCTGCGGCGACTGGCCCGGCGCCGGGACTTCGGTTTTCAGCGCGGTGTTGAGCTTGACCCGGCCGACGCTGGCCGACAGGCGCTGGGACAGCGAACCCAGGCGGGTCCCGACGTCACCCAGCCAGTTGTTCAGGTTGTCGGCACGGGCATAGAACAGCGCGCTCTTCTGCTCCGGGTCGGACAGGCGTGCCTGGTAGCGGCTCAGGGAGTTGATGCCTTCCTGGTACTCGGACTCGCTGGACGGCAGCACCCAGCTCTTGTTGTCGAAGTTGAAGCGTGGCTCGGCCTTGGCCAGGTCGGCGTCCTCGGCGGACTGCGACTGGGAGCGGGCGAAGTCCTTGCGCAAGGCACGGGTCAGGTCGCGGACCTGCACCAGCACGCCGTATTCCCAGCTCGGCATGTTGTCCATCCACAGGCCCGGCGGGAAACGGTCGTTGGAGATATAGCCACCCGGCTTGTTCAGCAGGGTGCCGGCCACGGTCTTGAGGGTTTCCACCGTGGTGTAGCCCACGACCATCTGCTTGCCTTCCTTCTCGGCGGCAACCTGCGCGCCTTGCTGGACCGGGAACAGCGACGGTTCCTGGCTCCAGTACCAGCCCAGGGCACCGGCCACCAGCAGGTACAGGGCCAGCAGGGTGCCCAGGGCGCGGCTGAACAGCAGGCCACCAAAGTAGCTGCGTGTCGCCGACTTGGGTTCGGCAGCACGATCCGGCGCGCTGCCCGCGCGGTTCTTCCAGTCCAGCATGGCTATATCCTTTCAATCACTTGGGTTCATCGGTTCGACCACAACCCTGCTCCATCGTGCCTCGAACCGAGCGGATTAAAAATCATCCACCGCGCAAGACGCCACATGCCGGGTGCATATCGAGCGGCCACTATAAATGAAGCACAGTTCAGAACCTATGCGACCAGTCGGTCGGGAACTGAATAAGGTCGCTTTGCAGATTGTTGACGTACGACACTCGTACAATCCATAAGAGGTGCTAGCATAGAGCCACCAGTCGATCTCAGCATGCACCCTAACTAGTAGTCAGGATATGACCGAGCCAGAAGACCCCAGCCGTGAGCGCCTCAAGCACCACTTTGCCCAGCGGGTAATTCACCAGGCTCGTCAGATCCTCGAGATATGGCAGCGCCTGCAGCGCAGCGAATGGTCGACCGCCGACATGTCCGAACTCAGCGAGGCCAACCTGCGCCTGCTGCGTTTCGCCGAACGCTTCGAGCAACCCGAACATACCCAACTGGCGCGCAGCATCAGCGATTCGCTGGAAGCGGTGGACGCCAACCGCGGGCGCCTGAGCAGCGGCCTGATCACCGACCTCAACCGCCTGATGCAACGCCTGTCGCGCACCGGCCTGCGCCATGGCGACCAGTTGGAACAGACCTTCCTGCCGCCCCTGCGCAAGCCGATCTACGTGATGCTGCAAGATCACGATCGCGGCGAGCGCCTGGCCAAGCAGCTGGAATTCTTCGGCCTTAGCGCCCAGTCCCTGGACAGCATCGCCGCGTTTCGCGCCTCGATGGTCGAGCGTCTGCCCGCGGCGATCGTCATCGACGTCGATTTCTGTGGCAACGGCATGGGCCTGCAACTGGCCGCCGAAGCCCAGGAAGGCCTGGAGCAGAAGCTGCCCCTGCTGTTCTTCAGCCTCCACGAAACCGACACCCCGACCCGCCTGGCCGCCGTGCGCGCCGGCGGCCAGGAGTTCCTCACCGGTACCCTGGAGGCTTCGAGCCTGCTGGAGAAGATCGAGATCCTCACCTGCGTCGCCCAGTACGAACCCTATAAAGTGCTGATCATCGACGACTCCCGCGCCCAGGCCCTGCACACCGAACGCCTGCTCAACA
This sequence comes from Pseudomonas sp. GW531-T4, assembly GCF_017349615.1. Taxonomy (NCBI): domain Bacteria; kingdom Pseudomonadati; phylum Pseudomonadota; class Gammaproteobacteria; order Pseudomonadales; family Pseudomonadaceae; genus Pseudomonas; species Pseudomonas sp. GW531-T4. The sequence goes on along the minus strand of NZ_JACMZT010000016.1, from coordinate 103,355 downwards.
GCGCCGGGATCATCACCCGGACCCTGATCGAGCCGATCCAGGCGATGGCCGAACTGGCCGACTTCCAGCCGGACCTGATCATTCTCGACATGTACATGCCAGCCTGTACCGGCACCGAACTGGCCAAGGTAATCCGCCATAACGACCGTTATGTCAGCGTGCCGATCATCTACCTGTCGGCCGAAGACGACCTGGACAAGCAGCTGGACGCCATGAGCGAAGGCGGCGACGACTTCCTGACTAAGCCGATCAAGCCGCGCCACCTGATCACCACCGTGCGCAACCGCGCCGCCCGCGCGCGCAACCTCAAGGCGCGCATGGTCCGCGACAGCCTGACCGGGCTGTACAACCACACCCATATCCTGCAACTGCTGGAAGACTGCAGCTTCCGCGCGCGCCGCGAGAACAAGCCGCTGAGCTTCGCCATGCTCGACATCGACCACTTCAAGCGGGTCAACGACAGCCACGGCCACCCCATGGGCGACCGGGTGATCAAGAGCCTGGCGCTGTTTCTCAAGCAGCGCCTGCGCAAGACCGACTTCATCGGCCGCTACGGCGGCGAAGAGTTCGCCATCGTCATGCCCGACACCGACCTGGAAGCCGCCTGCAAGGTGCTGGATGAAATCCGCCAGCGCTTTGCCGAGATCCACTACCCGGCCCAGCCGCAGGACCTGTGGTGCACCTTCAGCGCCGGGGTGGTCGAACTGCGGGAAGATTCCGACAGCCTGATGATGGCCAGCCAGGCCGACGAAGCGCTCTATCGCGCCAAGGACAGCGGACGAAACCGCGTCCAGGCGGCGCGCCATCAAAGCGCCACTTTTTCACCGGAATCCACCGATTCGGTCATAACCCTGTAATACAAACGCAATAAATTCAGGCGCTTACCATTCAAGTCGTTGGTAGAACGCGATGCGCCTGAAGCTGCTGACCAATCTCAATACCCTGCTATTAGTTGCCGTTTGCCTGGCCCTGGGCGCCACGCTCTGGTGGTCGCAACGCGCCCTCGAACGCCCCTATCTATTGATGGAACGCTACCTGGGCTTGTCCCAGCAGTTCCAGAACCAGGCGGCGCGCAACATCGTGGACTACCTGGCCAGCGGCGACGCCCTGCGCCTGAGCAGCGCCAGCCAGGCCATCGAAACCCTGCAGGCCCAGCTCGGCGAACTGCCCGCGGAACTGGCGCAAAGCCTGCGCCCGAGCCTTTCGGGCCTGGCCGAATTCAGCAAGACCGACCTGCTGGCCGCCGGCAAACTGGCCGGCGATCCACAGGCGCTGCTGCTACAGGCCGAGCGCGAGCTGGGGGCCAGCCTCGAACAACTGAGCCAATACGCCACCGGAGCCGCCAGCAACCCGAGCGCCGCGACCTACCTGCCGCTGCTGCTGAGCGCCTCTCAACACCTGGGCAAGCTGTCCCTGGCCCGGGAAAAACTGGTGAGCAGCGGCCGCAGCGAGCTGGCCGCCGATGTCGAGCGCGAAGTGAGCAACATGCGCGCCCAGGCCGAGCAGCTGGACGCCCTGCCCTTGCTGGGTGTCGCGGCCAGCAACGAGTCGAATACCGATGACTTCGCCGCCATGATGGGCCTGGAGAACACCGAGAAAGCCGCCACCGAAGACGCCGGCATCGGCCTCAAGCGCGAACTCAACAGCCTGCTCGGTCGCTACCCCGCCGAGCTGAACCGCACCCGTGAACAGATCCAGAAACGTGCCGACCTCAGCGCCGCCACCCACCTGAAAATCACTGCCGTACAGCAGGCCATCGCCGAGCTGGAACCGGTGGTGCGCGCCCAGCATGGGCAGATCCAGAGCGAAGTGCGGCTGATGCAGGGTTTGATGATCGGCCTGATCCTGCTGATCGCCTTGGTCATCGATACCCTTCAGCGCCGCCTGGCGCGGGTCCTGACCAACCTGGCGCCGGCCCTGTCGACCTGGGCCGAAGGCGACTTCAGCCGCGACATCCAGCTGGGCCGGACCAACCGCGAACTGCACGACATCGAAGAATCCCTGAACCGTCTGCGCGCCTACCTGGTGGACCTGGTGGGCACCATCCGGCAGAACGCCGAACAGGTCGCCGGCAGCAGCCGCGCCCTGGCGGACCTGAGCAGCGGCCTGCACGGCGGCGCCGAGCGCCAGGCCGGGGATACCGCGCAGATCCGTGACGCCCTGGGCGAGCTGGAAGCGACCATCCAGCAAGTCGCCGGCGATGCCAGCCAGGCCGCCGATGCCAGCCGCAGCGCCGGGCTGGCGGTGGAACAGGGGCAGAAAGTGATTGGCCTGAGCCTGACCGGGCTGCATGCCCTGGTCGGCGAAGTGCAGGGCAACGCGCAGATGATCGAACAGCTGGCCGAAGAGTCGGCGACCATCGGCGGCGTGCTCACGGTGATCCGCTCCATTGCCGACCAGACCAACCTGCTGGCCCTGAACGCCGCCATCGAAGCCGCGCGGGCCGGGGAAATGGGTCGCGGCTTTGCCGTGGTCGCCGAAGAAGTGCGCTCCCTGGCACAACGCACCGCTGGCGCCACCGCCGAGATCCAGACCCTGATCGCCGGCCTGCAGGCCGCTGCCCGGCAATCGGTGGAGGGCATGCGCGCCCAGGTCGAACATGCCGAAGCCACCGCCAGCCAGGCCCAGGCCGCCGACGGTGCGCTGGATGAAATCGTCGGGGCGATCCAGACCATCTCCGACACCGCCATCCGCATCGCCGATGTCACGGCCCAGCAAAGCGGCGCCGTCAGCGAAATCCGCGACCACAGCGAGCGCATCCATCAACTGGGTGGGGATAACTTGCAACGCATCGGCGAAGGCCGCGAACAGGGCGAGAACCTGCTGGCCCTGGGCGGCCAGCTGCACACGGCGGTGCAGGCGTTCCGCGTCTGACCCTGTAGCCGCTGCCGAGCTTGCGAGGCTGCGATCGAGGACGCAGTCCTCGCAAAGCCGACCCATGTGGTTTGCCTGAAAGAGCACGGTTGCAGACTTTGCGGCCGCTACGTCGGAATGCCGCCCAGACCGATCGCAGCCTCGCAAGCTCGGCAGCGGCTACAGGGCGCATGCGCAGAGTCAGCCGCTCTCCGCTATCATGCGCACACCTTCGATTCGCGAGATTGCCATGCGTCGCCTGCTTTGCCTGATGCTGTTCGTGCTTGCCCTGCCGGCGACCGCCGCCGGGCTGCTGGACAGCCGCCCCAGTTCGACCCTGGGTTCGATCAACAACAGCGCCGACTTCCTGCCGGTGCGCGAAGCGTTCCAGCTGAGCCTGCTACAAAGCACGCCGCAATCGATCAAGCTGCGTTTTGTCGCCACCGAGGGTTATTACCTCTATCGCCACCGCTTCCAGTTCCGCGCCGAGCCCGCCGACATCGCCCTGGGTGCCGCCCAACTGCCCAAGGGTGAACAGAAACACGACGAGTTTTTCGGCGACGTCGAGGTCTACCACGGCATTGTCGATGTCGAACTGCCGCGTACCGGCGCAGATCAACGGGCCTTCACCCTGGTCGTGACCTACCAGGGCTGCGCCGACAAGGGCCTGTGTTATCCACCGGAAACCGAGCGTTTGCAGATCGATGGCGCCGCCTCTTCTGCCAATGCCTCAAGTGCCGGCAGCCCCGCTACCGACAGTGGGAAAACCGGCTGGAGCTGGCGTGAACTGGCGCTGTTCTTCCTTGCCGGCATCGGCCTGACCTTTACTCCCTGCGTCCTGCCGATGCTGCCGATTCTGTCCGGCGTGGTCCTCAAGGGCCAGGTCGGCGGCTGGCGCGGCTTCAATCTGTCGCTGGCCTATGTGTTGCCGATGGCCGCCTGTTTCGCCCTGCTCGGCGCCTTGATGGGGCTGTTCGGCGCCCAGCTCAATTTGCAGGCGCGCCTGCAATCGGCCTGGGTGCTGGTGCCTTTTGCGTTGTTCTTCGTCGTGTTCGCCCTGGCGATGTTCGATGTCTTCGAACTCAAGCTGCCGCGTTTTGTCAGCCAACGCCTGGAACGCATTGCCGGGCGCACCGAAGGCGGCTCGCTGTGGGGCGCGGCGGTTCTCGGCGTGGTGTCCAGCCTGCTGGTATCGCCCTGCGTTTCGGCGCCGCTGGCGGGTGCCCTGCTGTATATCAGCGCCAGCGGCGACGCCCTGGGTGGCGCCCTGAAACTGTTCGCCCTGGGCCTGGGCATGGGCGCGCCGCTGTTGCTGGTGGCCACCGGCGGCGCGGCCTGGCTGCCGAAAAGCGGGCCATGGCTGGTCTACGTGAAAAACGCCATTGGCGTGCTGCTGCTCGGCCTGGCGATCGGCCTGCTGAGCCGGGTCTTGCCGGGCCAGGTCAGCCTGTTGCTGATTGGTGCGCTGGCGGCCGGCGTCGGCCTGTTTCTCGGCGCCCTGGAATTTGTCTACAAGGCACCGCGCGCGCGCCTGGCGCAGCTGTGCGGGCTGTTCCTGCTGGTGTATGCCCTGGCCTGCTGGTACGGCGCATTCAGCGGCCAGACCGATCCGTTCAGCCCGCTCGCCCGTGCACCGGTCGCGACCACCAGCAACAGCCCTGAGAAAACCAGCGCCGGCCAGTGGCAGACCGTCACCACTCCGGGCGAGCTGGACCAGGCCCTGGCCGATGCCCGAAACGCGGGTGTCCCACTGCTCCTCGACTGGTACGCCGACTGGTGCATCAGTTGCAAAGTCATCGAACGCGAGGTGCTCGGCGACCGCCAGGTGGTCGAACGCCTGCAGGGCTATCGCCTGGTCCGCTTCGATATCACCGCCAGCAACCGCGAACAGCGCGCCCTGCTGGACCGCTACCACCTGTTCGGCCCGCCGGCGCTGATGTTCTTCGGCAAAGATGGCGTCGAACGTGCCGATGTGCGCGTAGTCGGCGAAATCAGCGCCGCGGACTTCGCCGAACGCATTGCCGCAGCGAATGACCGGAATTAGTCAGTTGGTCACATATTTCGCGTAAACATCGGTCATCGTGCTGCCTATTGCAGAGAACTGGACAGTCACAAAGGCTTTGCGGCATAGTCGCCGGGTTCTGAATAATGGCCCACAGATAAAACAAGGAACGGCAGATGGCGACCCTACTGGTGCTTCACGGACCCAATCTGAACCTGCTCGGCACCCGTGAACCGGGGGTCTACGGCGCAGTCACCCTGGCTGAGATCAACCAGGACCTGGAACGCCGGGCTCGCGAGGCCGGCCACCATTTGCTCTACCTGCAAAGCAACGCCGAGTATGAATTGATCGACCGTATCCATGCTGCCCGCGATGAAGGCGTGGACTTCATTCTGATCAATCCAGCAGCTTTTACGCATACAAGTGTCGCATTACGTGACGCGCTGCTGGCGGTGAGCATCCCATTCATCGAAGTGCATTTGTCTAACGTGCACAAACGCGAACCTTTCCGCCATCACTCCTACTTCTCCGACGTTGCGGTGGGAGTGATCTGCGGCCTTGGCGCCAGCGGTTACCGACTGGCCCTGGAGGCCGCACTAGAGCAGCTTGAACAACAAGCTAAACGCCCCTGACCGACCCTTGGGAGTTGATGATTCATGGATATCCGTAAAGTTAAGAAACTGATCGAACTGCTGGAAGAGTCCGGCATCGACGAGCTGGAGATCAAGGAAGGCGAAGAGTCCGTACGCATCAGCCGCCACAGCAAGACTCCAGCCCAGCAGTACTACGCACCGGCACCGATGGCTGCTCCGGCCGCCGCACCTGCCGCTGCCGCTCCGGCCGCCGCCGCTGCACCAGCAGCTCCAGCTGCCCCAGCGCTGAACGGCACCGTTGCCCGTTCGCCGATGGTCGGCACCTTCTACCGCAAATCCTCGCCAACCTCGCCAGCCTTCGTTGAAGTCGGCCAGAGCGTGAAGAAAGGCGACACCCTGTGCATCGTCGAAGCCATGAAGATGATGAACCACATCGAAGCTGAAACCAGCGGTGTGATCGAATCCATCCTCGTCGAAGACGGCCAGCCGGTTGAGTACGACCAACCGCTGTTCACCATCGTTTGAACCGCGGAGAGCCAACGATGTCTGCGAAGTTGGAAAAAGTTCTGATCGCCAACCGCGGTGAAATCGCCCTGCGGATCCTGCGTGCCTGCAAAGAGATGGGTATCAAGACCGTCGCCGTTTACTCCAAGGCCGACAAGGAACTGATGCACCTGGGTCTGGCAGACGAATCCGTCTGCATCGGCCCGGCCTCCGCCGCGCACTCCTACCTGCACATTCCGGCGATCATCGCGGCCGCCGAAGTGACTGGCGCCACCGCCATTCACCCAGGCTACGGCTTCCTCGCGGAAAACGCCGACTTCGCCGAGCAGGTCGAGAACTCCGGCTTCGCCTTCATCGGCCCGAAAGCCGAGACCATTCGCCTGATGGGCGACAAGGTATCGGCCAAGCACGCGATGATCGCTGCCGGTGTACCGACCGTTCCCGGTTCCGACGGCCCGCTGCCGGAAGACGAAGAAACCGCGTTGCGCATCGGCCGTGAAGTCGGCTACCCGGTGATCATCAAGGCCGCTGGCGGCGGCGGTGGTCGCGGCATGCGCGTGGTGCATAAAGAAGAAGACCTGATCTCCTCGGCCAAGCTGACCCGCTCCGAAGCGGGCGCGGCGTTCGGCAACCCGATGGTCTACCTGGAGAAGTTCCTGACCAACCCACGCCACGTGGAAGTCCAGGTACTGTCCGACGGCCAGGGCAACGCGATCCACCTGGGCGACCGCGACTGCTCCCTGCAGCGTCGTCACCAGAAGGTGCTTGAAGAAGCGCCGGCCCCGGGCATCGACGAAACCGCTCGCCAGGAAGTCTTCGCGCGCTGCGTCAAGGCGTGCATCGACATCGGCTACCGCGGTGCCGGTACCTTCGAGTTCCTGTACGAGAACGGTCGTTTCTACTTCATCGAGATGAACACTCGCGTGCAGGTAGAGCACCCGGTATCGGAAATGGTCACTGGCGTCGACATCGTCAAGGAGATGCTGAGCATCGCCGCTGGCAACAAGCTGTCGATCTCCCAGAAGGACGTAGTCATTCGTGGCCACGCCCTGGAATGCCGGATCAACGCCGAAGACCCGAAAACCTTCATGCCAAGCCCAGGCACGGTCAAGCATTTCCATGCTCCGGGCGGCAATGGCGTACGCGTCGACTCGCACCTGTACAGCGGTTACGCGGTTCCACCGAACTACGATTCGTTGATCGGCAAGCTGATCACTTACGGGGCAACCCGTGAAGAAGCCATGGCGCGCATGCGCAATGCGCTGGACGAAATCGTGGTCGACGGGATCAAGACCAACATTCCGCTGCACCGCGACCTGACTCGTGACGAAGGCTTCTGCAAAGGTGGTGTGAACATTCACTACCTGGAGCACAAGCTGGCCGGTCAACACTGATCGACACCGCACCAGACCGACAAGGCCGCTTTCGAGCGGCCTTGTCGTTTCTGCCCCCCCTGTAGGAGCGAGCTTGCTCGCGATAGGGCCATCAGCGACAACACGCATTTTCCTGGTGTTACGCGGCGCCCCTGCAGGCATCGCGAGCAAGCTCGCTCCTACAGAGAGGCGGTGCGGGCAAGTGGAAATGGCGCCTGGCGTGTCGTCTTCTGCGCCTCGCTCGCGTAAACTTGCGCGCTTCTCGCAGCCCGCTAGGCTGCACATTACATATTTCAAAGGTGCCCGCCATGCCTTGGCTGCAAGTCCGTCTCGCCATCAGCCCAGAACAAGCCGAAACCTACGAAGACGCTTTTCTTGAAGTCGGCGCCGTTTCGGTGACCTTCATGGACGCCGAGGATCAGCCGATCTTCGAACCGGAACTCAACACCACCCCGCTGTGGAATCACACTCACCTGCTGGCCCTGTTCGAAGGCGGCACCGAGGCCGCCAGCGTGCTGGCCCACCTTGAGCTGCTGACCGGCAGCCCGCTGCCCGAACACTACAGCGAAGTGATCGAAGACCAGGACTGGGAACGCAGCTGGATGGACAACTTCCAGCCGATGCGTTTCGGCCAGCGCCTGTGGATCGTCCCCAGCTGGCACGCCGCTCCCGAGCCGGACGCGGTCAACCTGCTGCTCGATCCGGGCCTGGCCTTCGGCACCGGCACGCACCCGACCACCGCGCTGTGCCTGGAATGGCTCGACGGCCAGGACCTGAAAGGCTGCAACGTGCTGGACTTCGGTTGCGGCTCGGGGATCCTGGCGATCGCCGCCCTGCTGCTGGGCGCCAAGCAGGCGGTGGGCACCGACATCGACGTGCAGGCCCTGGAAGCCTCCCGCGACAACGCCGGGCGCAACAACATCGCCGAAGAACTATTCCCGCTCTATCTGCCGGAAGACCTGCCACAGGTCCAGGCGGACGTGCTGGTCGCCAATATCCTCGCCGGCCCGCTGGTTTCCCTGGCGCCGCAACTGTCCCGCCTGGTCAAGAGCGGCGGACGCCTGGCGCTGTCGGGCATCCTCGCCGAACAGGGTGAAGAAGTCGCGGCCGCCTACGCCCAGGACTTCGACCTGGATCCTATCGCCAACCTCGATGGCTGGGTACGCATCACCGGCCGTCGGCGCTAGAATGGCCGCCTGCATGAACCGGATCGCCGCATGACCGACAGTTTCGTCACCCAGTGCCCGCATTGCCAGACCAGCTTCCGCGTCAGCCACGCTCAGTTGAGCGTGGCCCGGGGCGTGGTGCGCTGCGGCTCGTGCCTGCAGGTGTTCAACGCCGCACGGCAGTTGCTTGAGCAACGCGCTGGCAAGGACGCTGTCGCTGCACTTTCCACACCGGCCACCCCTGCCGAACCGCTGACCCCGCCGCCACCGCGCGCCATCAGCCAGAAGCAGTGGAGCGCCACCGAACTCGACCTGGACAGCCTCGATCTGGACGAGGAGCTGGCCAAGCTCGAACAGCGGGAAATCCAGCCGACCAAGGCCTTTGGCCAGGAGCGCGCCGCCAGGGAAGACACCCTCAGTGCCCGCCGCGACCAGCCGGAAGCCGAAGAGGAACACTGGCCCGACAGCCTGTTCAGCCAGCCACCCGGCAGCAGCGACGACCTCGACGAAAAAACCGAGCCGGCCGCCGTCGATGCCGGCCGGTCCGGGCGTACCGAACCGTCGCTGTCCTTCAACCTGGACGATCTGGAAGACGAACCCAAGGCGCCCTCCCTGCTCCCGGACGACGACCTGGAGCCCATGCCAGCGCACAGCTCCCTGAAGGCCGACGAGCCCGATGAGATCGAGCCGACAGCCAGCCCGACGCCACGACGCAACAAGCGTGGCCGCGCCGAGCCCGAGGCGCCGGACCCCGTGCTGCTGGACCTGGAAGACGACCCGATCCAGCTGGACTGGCAAAAGCGCCGCTCGCCCTGGGGCCGCCGCCTGCTCTGGAGTTTGTTGATCCTGCTGGCCGCCGCCGGCCTGGCGGGCCAGTACATTGCCTATCACTTCGACGAACTGGCGCGCCAGGACCAGTACCGCCCCTGGTTCCAGCAACTGTGCCCGGAACTGGGTTGCACCGTGCCCTCGAAGGTCGATATCGGTCGCATCAAGAGCAGCAACCTGGTGGTGCGCAGCCACCCGGACTTCAGCGGCGCCCTGGTAGTGGATGCGATCATCTACAACCGCGCGCCGTTCTCCCAGCCCTTCCCGCTGCTGGAGCTGCGTTTCGCCGACCTCAACGGCCATCTGATCGCCAGTCGTCGCTTCAAGCCCGGCGAATACGTCAAGGGTGAACTCGAAGGCGTGTCGGAGATGCCGCCGCAGACGCCGATCCACATCGCGCTGGACATCCTCGATCCGGGCCCCAAGGCCGTCAACTACAGCCTAAGCTTTCACTCGCCCGAGTAAGACGGGCCATCCGAGCAAAGGCCGCGCTGGATTGACGACGGTTTTCTGACTGCTGCCCAGCGGACCAAACCGTTGGCGATAACAGAATAACTGTTCAGATTTTATCCAATTCAGCCTTTATCCGGTCATCGAGAGCGGGTATCATGCCAACCCTTTTTCGAAGTCTCATGATCCGGCCCCACAACAGGGAAGTCCTATGTCGGCGGTACGCATCGGCCCATATACATTGCACAACGGCTTGATTCTCGCCCCCATGGCGGGAGTCACCGACCAGCCCTTTCGTCAGCTTTGCAAGCGGTTGGGTGCAGGCCTTGTAGTCTCGGAAATGGTCACCAGCGACATGAGTTTGTGGAACAGTCGCAAATCGCGTCTGCGCATGATCCACGAGGGTGATCCCGAGCCGCGCTCGGTACAGATCGCCGGTGGCGATGCACAGATGCTGGCGGATGCCGCCCGCGCCAACGTCGAGTTGGGCGCACAGATTATTGATATCAACATGGGTTGCCCGGCAAAGAAGGTCTGCAACAAGGCCGCCGGCTCCGCGTTACTGAAAGATGAAGATCTGGTGAACGAGATCCTGCAGGCCGTGGTGGCCGCAGTCGATGTGCCGGTCACCCTGAAGATCCGTACCGGCTGGGACCGGGCGAACAAGAACGGCCTGACGGTGGCGAAGATCGCCGAACAGGCAGGTATCACGGCATTGGCGGTCCATGGCCGGACCCGGGCCGACCTGTACACCGGTGTTGCCGAGTACGACACCATCGCTGCGATCAAGCAGGCGGTGTCGATCCCGGTCTTCGCCAACGGCGATATCGACTCGCCCGAAAAGGCCCGCTACGTCCTCGACGCTACCGGTGCCGACGGGCTGTTGATTGGCCGGGCCGCTCAGGGGCGGCCATGGATTTTTCGTGAAATCGAGCATTTTCTGCGTACCGGTCAAACCCTGCCGGCACCTGAGCTGTTCGAGGTGGAACGTATTCTGCTTGAGCATCTGGCCGCGCTGCATGCCTTCTATGGCGATGTCATGGGCGTACGCATTGCTCGCAAGCATGTGGGCTGGTATCTCGCAACCCTGCCGGGCGCCAGGGAGTTTCGCGCCCACTTCAATCGTTTGGAAGATACGGAAGCACAGTGCGCCAACGTTCGTGAGTTCTTTGCCGAGCGTTACAAGAGCCTGGTGACAGGGGACGGAGAGGGGGTGGCCGCATGACGATGATGACCGAGACTTTAGTGAGTGGAACAGCACCCGTGAGCGACAACGTGAATTTGAAACAGCACCTCAATACACCGAGCGAAGAAGGCCAGACCCTTCGCGGGAGTGTCGAGAAGGCGCTGCACAATTATTTCGCCCACCTTGAGGGCGCGGCCGTCACGGACGTGTACAACCTGGTGCTCTCCGAAGTCGAGGCTCCGTTGCTCGAAAGCGTGATGAACTACGTCAAGGGCAACCAGACCAAGGCCAGCGAGCTGCTCGGTCTGAACCGTGGCACCCTGCGCAAGAAACTCAAGCAGTACGATTTGCTGTAAGCATTCAATCAAACCAGAAAGGCGCCCGCGTAAAACCGGTCGCCTTTTTTGCTGACTCCTTTGCTTTTGATGGAAATTGAGATGACCGACCAGACTACCCGCCTGCCGATCCGCCGCGCCTTGATCAGTGTTTCCGACAAGACCGGGATCCTCGAATTCGCCAAGGAGCTGGAAGCCCTGGGCGTGGAGATCCTCTCCACCGGCGGGACCTTCAAACTGCTGCAGGACAACGGCGTGGCCGCAGTAGAAGTCGCGGATTACACCGGTTTCGCGGAAATGATGGATGGCCGGGTGAAGACCCTGCACCCGAAAATCCACGGCGGTATCCTCGGTCGTCGCGGTATCGACGACGCCATCATGAACGAGCACGGCATCAAGCCGATCGACCTGGTAGCGGTCAACCTCTACCCGTTCGAAGCCACCATCTCCAAGCCGGGCTGCGACCTGCCGACCGCCATCGAGAACATCGACATCGGCGGCCCGACCATGGTCCGCTCGGCGGCCAAGAACCACAAAGACGTGGCCATCGTGGTGAATGCCAGCGATTACGCCAACGTCCTGGAAAGCCTGAAGGCCGGCGGCCTGACCTACGCCCAGCGTTTCGACCTGATGCTCAAGGCCTTCGAACACACCGCGGCCTATGACGGCATGATCGCCAACTACATGGGCACCGTGAACCAGGCGGCCGAGACCCTGACCACCGAAGGCCGCAGCGAATTCCCGCGCACCTTCAACAGCCAGTTCATCAAGGCCCAGGAAATGCGCTACGGCGAGAACCCGCACCAGAGTGCGGCGTTCTACGTGGAAGCCAAGCCTGCCGAAGTCGGCATCGCCACCGCTACCCAGCTGCAAGGCAAGGAGCTGTCGTACAACAACGTGGCCGACACCGACGCCGCGCTGGAATGCGTGAAGAGCTTCGTCAAGCCGGCCTGCGTCATCGTCAAGCACGCCAACCCGTGCGGCGTGGCCGTGAGCCCGGACGCTGAAGGCGGTATCCGCCAGGCGTACGAGCTGGCTTACGCCACCGACACCGAATCGGCCTTCGGCGGCATCATCGCCTTCAACCGCGAACTGGACGCCGAGACCGCCAAGGCCATCGTCGAGCGTCAGTTCGTCGAAGTGATCATCGCCCCTTCGGTCAGCGAGGAAGCCCGCGCCATCGTTGCCGCCAAGGCCAACGTGCGCCTGCTGGCCTGCGGCCAATGGTCGGCGGACCGTGTTCCGGCCTGGGACTACAAGCGCGTCAACGGTGGCCTGCTGGTGCAGAGCCGCGACATCGGCATGATCGGCGCCGACGACCTGAAAGTGGTGACCAAGCGCGCCCCGACCGAACAGGAAATCCACGACCTGATCTTCGCCTGGAAAGTGGCCAAGTTCGTCAAGTCCAACGCCATCGTCTACGCCAAGAACCGTCAGACCATCGGCGTCGGCGCTGGCCAGATGAGCCGCGTGAACTCCGCCCGTATCGCCGCGATCAAGGCTGAACACGCCGGCCTGCAAGTGCAGGGCGCGGTCATGGCATCCGATGCGTTCTTCCCGTTCCGCGACGGTATCGACAACGCGGCCAAGGTCGGCATCACCGCGGTGATCCAGCCAGGCGGCTCGATGCGCGACAACGAAGTGATCGCCGCCGCCGATGAAGCTGGCATTGCCATGGTCTTCACCGGTATGCGCCACTTCCGCCACTAAGAGCAGCCACAAGCTTCAAGCTGCAAGCGACAAGGCAGAGCCGACCGCAGTTGCTCTTGCCTTGCCCTTGCAGCCTTCCTAATTCAAAGCTGCACGCAGCACTTCAGAGCGATCCAGATTGCTCTTAACTTGCAGCTTGCGGCTTATAGCTTCCTCCGAAGGAGTCTGACTTGAACGTTTTGATCATTGGTAGCGGCGGTCGTGAACACGCCCTGGCCTGGAAAGTCGCTCAAGACCCACGGGTCGAGAAAGTCTTCGTTGCCCCGGGCAACGCCGGCACCGCCATCGAAGCCAAGTGCGAGAACGTGGCCATCGACGTATTGGCCCTCGAGCAACTGGCCGACTTCGCCGAGAAGAACGTTTCCCTGACCATCGTCGGTCCGGAAGTCCCGCTGGTCGCCGGCGTGGTCGACCTGTTCCGCTCCCGTGGCCTGGACTGCTTCGGTCCGACCGCTGGCGCGGCCCAACTGGAAGGTTCGAAAGCCTTCACCAAGGATTTCCTGGCTCGCCACAAGATCCCGACCGCCGACTACCAGAACTTCACCGAGATCGAGCCGGCCCTGGCTTATCTGCGGGAAAAAGGCGCGCCGATCGTAATCAAGGCCGACGGCCTGGCCGCCGGTAAGGGCGTGATCGTCGCCATGACCCTGGCCGAAGCCGAAGACGCCGTGCGCGACATGCTGGCCGGCAATGCCTTCGGCGACGCCGGTTCGCGTGTGGTGATCGAAGAGTTCCTCGACGGCGAGGAAGCCAGCTTCATCGTCATGGTCGACGGCAAGAACGTGCTGCCCATGGCCACCAGCCAGGACCACAAACGTGTCGGCGACGGCGACAGCGGCCCGAACACCGGCGGCATGGGTGCTTACTCCCCTGCTCCGGTAGTCACCGCCGACGTGCACCAGCGCGTGATGGACCAGGTGATCTGGCCGACCGTGCGCGGCATGGCCGACGAAGGCAACGTCTACACCGGTTTCCTGTACGCCGGTCTGATGATCGACAAGGCCGGCAACCCGAAGGTCATCGAGTTCAACTGCCGCTTCGGCGACCCGGAAACCCAACCGGTGATGCTGCGCCTGCAGTCGAGCCTGGTGCTGCTGGTCGAGGCCGCCCTGGCCCAGGCGCTGGACAAGGTCGAAGCGCAATGGGATCCACGCCCGAGCCTGGGCATCGTCCTGGCCGCTGGCGGCTATCCTGGTGACTACGCCAAGGGCGCGGTGATCGAAGGCCTGGACGCAGCCGCCAAACTGGAAGGCAAAGTCTTCCACGCCGGTACCGCGCTCAAGGACGGTCAAGTGGTAACCTCCGGCGGCCGCGTGCTCTGCGCCACCGCCCTGGGCGACAGCGTAAGTGCCGCGCAGCAGCAGGCTTACCAACTGGCAGCTAAGATCGATTGGCAAGGCTGCTTCTACCGCAAAGACATCGGTTACCGGGCCATTGCCCGCGAGCGTGGCGAAAATCAGGAGTAATCCTGTCTTCCCGTCCGGCAGGCGCCCCAGGCCCTTGCCGGACGGCTCCAGCGCCGCGCATAGTTATAATCTGGCATCAACCTACGAAGGGATTTCGCCGTGCGCTGGCTCAGGACTGCCATAGGTTTCACCGTCACTCTGCTGACCCTGCTCTGCTTGATCCCGGCCCAGGCCGCACAAGGCAGTAACTGGGCCGTTTTGCTCGATGAACAGGCCGACCTGCAACTGAGCGATATCCGCTCCCCGCGCTACACCAATCAATTCAGCCCGATCGAACTGGAACGCATCACCGCCGCCGAACCCGGAGGCGCGTTATGGCTGCGTTTCAAACTGCAACCGGGCAAGCACGAACAACTGCTGCGGATCTTCGCGCCCGACCTGTCACGCCTGGACATGTATGTGCTGGACGGCGACAACCTGGTCGAGCAGCTGACCTCCGGCACCCAACAACCCCAGGCCGAACGGCCGTTGCCCAGCAGCGACTTCATGCTGCCGCTGCCACAGGAGCAGAAGACCCTCGATGTCTATCTGCGCCTGGTCTCCGACCATCAACTGCGCCCTTACATCACCCTGCAACCGGCGGTCATGACCGCGGCCAATCAGGGCCAGAGCGTGCTCTACGGCCTGCTGTTCGGCTGCATGGGCATGCTGATGCTGCACAACCTGGTGCGCTACGCCTACACCCGTTCGCGCAGCAGCCTGTGGCTGGCGTCCTGCGAAGCCCTGGTGATGCTCAGCCTGGCGCTGATGCTCAACCTGTTCGGCCCCTGGCTGCCGGACTGGCATGCGATACAGACCCCTGGTGCCTACCTCGCGCTGCTCTTGACCACCCCTTGCGGGCTGATGTTCGTCTATCGCTTTTTCGCCCCGCTGGGCCCGCATCCGCTGAACAAACTGCTGCTGGTCGACATCCTGATGGTCGGCCTGTGCAGCCTGTTGCTGCTGTTCGTCGACTCGCTGCCGCTGAATCTCATCACCTACGGCCTGGTGGCCCTGGTCGGCCTGAGCATGCTGTTCATCGCCGGTTATCACTGGCACAAAGGCTACCGCCCGGCGCGCTACTTCGTGGCCGGCATGGGCATCTTCAACATCGGCGCGCTGATCGTGCTGCCGGCGCTGCTGGGGCTGACCATGGTCGCGCCCCAGGGGCTGATCGTCACCCTGCTGGTGACCATGTGCCTGAGCGGTTGGGCGATGAGCATCGCCCTGGGCGAGCGCCAGCGCAGCATCACCGAGGATGAGTTCAGCGTCAGCCGCGACCTCGCCGCCAGCAACGCCGAGGTCAATGCCAAGGCCGAGTTCCTGGCGAAGATCAGCCACGAGATCCGCACACCGATGAACGGCGTGCTGGGCATGACCGAACTGCTGCTGGGCACGCCGCTGTCGGTCAAGCAGCGCGACTACGTGCAGACCATCCACAGCGCCGGCAATGAGCTGCTGACCCTGATCAACGAGATCCTCGACATCTCCAAGCTCGAGTCCGGGCAGATCGAGCTGGACGATGTGCAATTCGACCTCAATGCACTGATCGAAGACTGCCTGAGTATTTTCCGCGCCAAGGCCGAGCAGCAGAACGTCGAGCTGATCAGCTTCATCCAGCCCCAGGTGCCGCGCGTGATCAGCGGCGACCCGACCCGCTTGCGCCAGGCCATGCTCAGCCTGCTGGAAAACGCCCTGAAGAAGACCGACGAAGGCGAGGTCCTGGTGGTGGTCGCGCTGGACGAGCGCACCAGCAAACCGCGCCTGCGCATCGCCGTGCAGGACAGCGGCCAGCCGATGGAAGCCGAAGAGCGCGATGCCCTGCTGCACTCGGAACTGCACAGCAAGAACTTCCTCGCCAGCACCCGCCTGGGCGGCAATCTCGGCCTGGTCATCGCCCGCCAGCTGATCCTGCTGATGCATGGCGAGTTCGGGATCAAGACCAGCGCCAACCAGGGCAGCACCCTGTGGCTGACCCTGCCGCTGGACCCGGAACGCCTGGAGCACCCGACCTCCGACCTGGATGGCCCGCTGCAAGGGGCGCGGGTGCTGGTGGTGGACGACAACGACACCTGCCGCAAGGTCCTGGTGCAGCAATGCAGCGCCTGGGGCCTGAACGTCAGCGCCGTGCCTTCGGGCAAGGAAGCCCTGGCCCTGCTGCGCACCAAGGCGCACCTGCGCGACTACTTCGACGTGGTGCTGCTCGACCAGAACATGCCCGGCATGACCGGCATGCAACTGGCGGCCAAGATCAAGGAAGACCCGAGCCTGAACCACGACATCCTGCTGATCATGCTCACCGGCATCAGCAACGCGCCGAGCAAGGTCATCGCGCGCAACGCCGGGGTCAAGCGCATCCTCGCCAAGCCGGTGGCCGGCTATACCCTCAAGACCACCCTGGCCGACGAGCTGACCCAGCGCAACAAGGGCCAGTTCGTGCCGCATCAGCCTCATGCGCTGAGCGGGGTTCCGGTGCCGGTCAAGGTACCGAGCGACTTCCGCATCCTGGTGGCCGAGGACAACAGCATTTCCACCAAGGTGATTCGCGGCATGCTCGGCAAGCTCAACCTGCAGCCCGATACCGCGAGCAACGGCGAGGAAGCCCTGCAAGCGATGAAGGCCCAGCGCTACGACCTGGTGCTGATGGATTGCGAAATGCCGATCCTCGACGGCTTCTCCGCCACCCAGCAGCTGCGGGCCTGGGAAGTCGGCAACCAGCGGGTACGCACGCCGGTGGTGGCGCTGACCGCGCACATCCTCACCGAGCACAAGGAACGCGCGCGGCAGGCCGGCATGGACGGGCACATGGCCAAGCCGGTGGAACTGTCGCAACTGCGCGAACTGATCGAGCACTGGGTGACGCAGCGCGACCTGCAGAACCGCACCACGGCGCAACCGTCCTGAGCCGACAGCACGGCAAACGCCTGTTAAACTTCGCTCGCCCTCCCTCGCTGTGAGTTTGCGCCATGCTCCATGTGCTGTTCAGCGTGTACCTGAAGATGCTGGTGCTCTACAGCCCCTTCTTCGTCCTGTCCTGCTTCATCAGCCTGACTCGTGGCTACTCCAACAAGGAACGTCGGCGCTTGGCGTGGAACGTCGCCCTGGCGACCCTGGCCTCCAGCGTGCTGCTGTACCTGTTCGGACGGGTGATCTTCAGCGTGTTCGGTATCACCGTGGATGCCTTCCGCATCGGCGCGGGCAGCGTGCTGTTCATCTCGGCGCTGGGCATGGCCCAGGGCAAGTCGGCGATCCAGACCGACAACGTGCAGCAGGACGTGACCATAGTGCCCTTGACCATCCCCCTGACCGTCGGCCCCGGCACCATCGGCGCTCTGCTGGTGATGGGCGTCGGCCAGCCGCACTGGGACGACAAACTCACCGCGATTCTCAGCATCGCCCTGGCCAGCTTCACCGTCGGCGTGGTGCTGTACCTGTCCAACCGCATCGAGCGGATCCTCGGCGAGCAAGGCTTGCAGATCGTCAGCCGACTGATGGGCCTGTTCGTCTGCGCCCTGGCGGCGCAGATCATCTTTACCGGGGTCAAGGGCTATCTGGGTTAGGGGCAGCGGCAAGCTTCAAGCTTTAAGCGGCAAGAACGAGCAGGCTCACTGGGGACAGTGAGCCTGTGCTGTTTCTGGGGTGGACTTTTTATGCCTGCAGTTGCCACTGCAGGGCATCCAGGGCGTCGCAGCCGTCTTGTAGCAACAGGTGGGCGGCGTTGACGAAGTGAATCAGATCCTGGTCGCCCACACCTTTGACACTCAGGCAATTGAGGCTGTGCATCAGATCCCGCGAGGCCTTGATGCGCTGCACCGCACCGCCATGCAGATCGGCTGCGGGCGCGTTGCGATCGAGGTGGAAATCGGGGTGGGGGGGAGATTGCTTTGTAGGGGGATGAAGTCCGTCATGGTCATAGCTCCTTAGTTACATAAAGAGCCGCCACTCTTTGCGGCTAAACAAATGGGAGGCAGCTGTGCGAGGGTTAGCCGACCAGGGATGGAGCTATGAACATTCCCCGGCACACCCGAAGGTGTCCCGCGCACAGCCACCATAAAGGATACCGTGCAGCCAAAAGCGCCAGCATGGTAATGGATGGCGCTTAAGCGTTCATAGCCCCACATCTCGACCGGCTAAGATCGACCGCCGATGCGTCGGCGACCGGGCAACTATGGCTTCGCAAAAAATCAGCGGCAACCGTCAAAGTGTTGCCATTACCTTCCACAGAACCAGACTTGCCGCACCGACCGGGGGCGCCCCTATTCCTCCTGTAGCCGCTGCCGAGCCCTAGCGAGGCTGCGATAGGACCGAAGGTCCTCCTGCGGTTTCGAGATCCCTGCGCCCGCTGCGCGGTCGATCGCAGCCTCGCAAGCTCGGCAGCGGCTACAGAGTTTCGCGCCGACCGGCAGGTCGCGCCGGGCTTTTGATCTGGCTCTTGATCCACCCGCCCCATCGGGAGGCCGAGCGGAGGTGTTCATCAGGGGGATGGCGCGCAGCGCCCCTCGACGCAGTCGAGGACATCGTATGGAGGTCGAAGCGAAGCCGACCGGAGTCGATGCCCCCTGATGGACACCGGAGCGAGGGAACCTGAGCGCAGCGAGGGCCGTACGCAGGGGCAAGCGTTTTTGGTTCCTTTTTAGGCGTTTGTAAAAAGGGACTCGCCGTAAGGGCGAAACCGCCAGCCGCCGTTACCGCAGGAACGGATATGTACACCGTCCAAAAAATGCAGCGCCAGCACGGACGCCATCGCGGGCAAGCCTCGCTCCTACAAAAACATGCCCTCGCCATAACGGCGGAACCATACAGCCGCCCGGGAGCAAGGCAGGCCTATGGCTTCTGGCCGTACCACCTCGGCGTATAGACCCACTCCCCACCTCCAGCCCTGGGGAATACACAGGTAGTGGAAGACCCCACCAACACCATGGTGCGCATATCCACCTGCTCCGGAGTCAAGGCACCCAGGGTAGTGACCCTCAGAGTCTGCCCCGGACGGCCGATATCCCGCCCCAGCACCACCGGCGTATCCGCGGTGCGGTGCTGACGCACGATCTCCAGCGCGCGCCCCAGCTGCCAAGGACGCGAACGCGAGATCGGGTTGTAGAAGGCCAGCGCCAGGTCGGCCTGGGACGCCAGGTCCAGGCGCTTCTCGATGATTGCCCAGGGCTTGAGGTTGTCCGACAGCGACAGCACGCAGAAGTCGTGGCCCAGCGGCGCGCCAGCCTGTGCCGCGGTGGCCAGGGAAGCGGAAACCCCGGGAAGGATTTCCAGCTCAACCTGATGCCAGCTCGGCTCACTGGATTCATGCAGCGCTTCCAGCACCGCCGCGGCCATGGCGAAGACACCCGGGTCACCGGAGGACACCACCACCACCGAGCGGCCTTGGGCGGCGAGCTCGAAGGCGTGGCGCGCACGCTGCATTTCTTCACGGTTGTCGGTGCAGTGCATGACCTGGTCGGCACGGAACGGGCCGGCCATGCGCACATAGGTTTCGTAGCCGAGGATATCGTTGGCTCGCGCCAGTTCGGCTTTCACCGCCGGCACCATCAGTTCGGCGGCGCCAGGGCCCAGGCCGATCACCGCCAGGCGACCACGGGGGCGGCCGATCTGCTGCGGGTCCAGCGGCTGGCTGGCCACGGCAATGGCGATGTCTTCCCCCACGCTCAGCGGCGGCAGCAGTTGCGGCACGGCCTGTTGCGCCAGCTCGGCGACGCTGCTAGCCGCCGGGGCGAAACGCAGGGGCACACCCAGCTCGGCGGCGGCTTTGCGCAAGACAGGGCTGGCCATGTCGCAGTCGGCGGCCAGCAGGCAGGCGACGGATTGCACGGCGATCTGCTTCTGGTGCAGGGCATCCCGCAGCGCAGCGGCACCCGCGATCTTGCCGTTGCAGGCAATCAGCACGCTGCGCGGATAGATCAGCAGTTCGTTGGCGGCCGGCTCGCGCTCGGCCGAGCCGACGCGGATGGTCAGCCGGGCTTGCTGGTCCTGCGGCAACCGGGCCTCGGCCAGCCAGGGCGCGGCGCCTTCGATGCGCACGCTTTCACCGCCCAGCAGGTCGGAAACGAAACGCTTGCCCAGCTCCAGATCGCCCAGGGCATAGCCGCTAGGTGGGTTGAGCAGGCAGGTGCCGAAGCGCAGCTCGCCGCTGGTGGTGATGGCCGCCGCCACGCCCAGGCCGGCGGCGACTTCCCGGGCCATGACGTTCACCCCGCCCAGGCCACCGAGCAACGGCACCACGGCGCTGCCGTCTTCGGCCACGGCCAGCACCGGCGGCTCCGCGCCCTTCTCCAGCAGCAGCGGCGCCAGGGTCCGGATGACGATGCCCGCGGCGCACAGGGCAATGATCGGCGTGTCCTGCTGGTACAGCTGGCGCAGGGTCGCGCCGAACTCCTGGTACGGGCGGTCGGCGCCTTCGACCCGTTCGGCCAGGCCGTGGATCAGCGCATCCGGGTACAGCTGTTGAAGTTTGTGCGCAGTCGCCAGGCTGCCTTGGCCAAGGATGACGATGGCCGGCGCGGAACGGGCCATCAACCTTGCCACCTTTCACCGGGCACGATGATCAGCGAGAAATACGGCGAAGACATCGGCTGCACTTCATCCAGCGGCACAATCTTCTGGTTGGCCATGGTCGCCCGTTCGACATACAGCGCGCGCTCGGCCAAGCCCAGTTCTTCGAGCACCTGGCGCACCTTGGGGAAGTTGCGCCCCAGCTTCATCACCACCGCCGCGTCGGCATCGGCCAGGCGGCGCTTGAGTTCGTCATGGGGCAGCACGCCGGAGAGCACCGACAGGCTCTGGTTGCGATACACCAGCGGCGCGCCCAGCACCGAGGCGCCACCGAGCATCGAGCACACCCCCGGCACCACTTCGGCCTGGTAACGCTCGGCCAGGCGGTCGTGCAGGTACATGTAGGAGCCATAGAAGAACGGGTCGCCTTCGCAGATCACCGCCACGTCGCGGCCGGCGTCCAGGTGTTCGGCCAGCTGCTCGCTGGCGGTGTCGTAGAAGTCGCTGATCACTTGCTCGTAGGACAGCGGCGCCGGCAGCACTTCGGTGGTCACCGGGTAGACCAGTGGCAACAGGGTCTGTGCGTCCTGCAGGTGCGCTTCGATGATGCCGAAGGCATTGCCCTTTTTACCCTTGGCGACGAAGTACGCCACCACCGGCGACTCGCGCAGCAGGCGCAGGGCCTTGACGGTAATCAGTTCCGGATCACCGGGGCCGACGCCCAGGCCGATCAAACGTCCAGGTTGCTGCATCATTCGATCTCCGTGGCCAGGGCGTTGACGGCGGCGGCGGCCATGGCGCTGCCGCCCAGGCGACCTTGCATGATCACAAAAGGCACGCCGCGGCTGTCGGCGGCGAGCATCGCCTTGGACTCGGCCGCACCGACGAAGCCTACCGGGAAGCCAAGGATCAGCGCCGGTTTCGGCGCGCCGGCGTCGAGCATTTCCAGCAGGTAGAACAACGCGGTCGGGGCGTTGCCGATCACCACCACGCTGCCTTCCAGGTACGGCCGCCACAGTTCCAGGGCCACCGCCGAGCGGGTGTTGCCCAGCTCGCGGGCCAGCTCCGGCACGCGCTCGTCGCGCAGGGTGCAGATCACCTGATTGTTCGCCGGCAGACGGGCACGGGTAATGCCTTCGGCCACCATCCGCGCATCGCAGAGGATCGGCGCCCCGGCGGCCAGCGCGACGCGCCCGGCCTGGCCCGCGCCTTCGGAGAATTGCAGACCGTCGATGGCATCGACCATGCCGCAGGCATGGATCACCCGCACCGCGAGTTTTTCCAGGTCCGCGGGAATGCGATCGAGCCTGGCCTCCTCGCGAATGATCGCGAAGGAGTTGCGATAGATCTCCTGACCGTCGCGGATGTAATCAATCATCAAGGGTGCTCCGTGGGCGGGCATCGAGCAATGCGCCGGCCGCTTCAAGGGAAAGGTTGCGGGCGTGCAGCGTGCCGAAACCCGGCTGCGCGGCATCGCGAAAATAGAGGTCGTAACGATCGGGGGCGACGGCCAGCAAAGTAGCCGGTGCCACATGGGCGGCGGCGCAGGAACGCGAGCAGCCGGACAGGTGTACGTCCAGGCCGTGGTGCTGGAGCAAGGCGGCCAGCTTCACCGCGTCGCCCTTGGTATCGGCCAGGGCCTTGCCGCAGCCGCTGGAACCGGTGCAGGCAATCAGGTGGGCCAGGGGCTGCTCTGGCGAGCAGAGAAAACCCAGCTGTTGCAGGCGGCGCGTGACTTCAGGCGCGTCCTCGGCCCGCAGGTTCGGCAGCAGCAGGCTTTGCCAGGGGGTGAACCTCAGGCTGCCGTCGCCCCATTGCTCGGCCAGCTGCGCCGCGCCGCGCAGTATCGGCGGGTCCAGCCGCCCCAGGGGTGTGACCGCACCGACATAGACCTGGCCCGGTTGCCGCTGTGGATAAGTACCGATATGCAGCGGCTCCGAAGGGGCTACGCGCTGCCAATCGCCCACCCGGATCACCGGCCCCGGCAAGCGCGCGGACACCTGCGCCAGCAGTTCAGCCGCCGAGTGTTCCGCCAACAGCTGGCGCATACGGGTCTGTTCGGGGCGGGCCAGGTCGAGGAACAGCTCCAGCACCGCCACCACCAGGGCCAGCCCATCCTCCAGCGCCACGCTGGCCAGGGGCAGGTCCCCAGGGCAGCCGGCCAGGCCGAAGGCCAGCCAGGGCTCGCCCGCGCCTTCGAACGCCGAGAGCCACAGGTCATGGGGATGCTCCAGCATGGCCAGGGCCTCGCCACCGTCGAGCTGCACGGCAAACTTGGGCGACAACTCATGAAAACGCGGATGGCTCTGCAAGGTGGCGAGAATCTGCGCGGCCAGGGGCCGGGTGTCGATGAGCAGCGTCCGGTCGATCCCGGCCGTGGGGCTGAGCATCAGGTTGCGCACATCATCGCCGGCCGCGGTGGTCGGCCCCAGGCCGGCGGCCAGCAGCTCGGCGATCAGCGCCTGATGCTCGGCGCCAATGCCGCGGATCTGCAGGTTGGCGCGGTTGGTCGCCTCGATCACCCCGCCGGCATAACGCTCGGCCGCATCGGCCACCGCGCGGGCCTGGGCCGCGCTGATCGCCCCGCCGGCCAGCTTGATCCGGCAGATACCGCCGTCCAGCGCCGGGACGATACGCAGCAACCCCGGACAGGCCGAGGGGCGTAAGGCGGTGGACATCGGGCGTTCGTTCAAAGGGGTGACCGGCTGTGTGGGAAAGGCGCTTCGCGGGCGAAGGCGCGGTATTATGCCTGCTTTGTCCGAAGGCATGAAAAGCCTGCCTGTCGGAAGAACAGGTTTTACCCTCGAGGAATAGCGATGTCGCCCTGGCTGACAGTAGTGGGAATCGGTGAAGACGGCTTCAAGGGCCTGGGCAAGAACGCCCGGCGCGCCCTGCTGGGCGCTTCGCGGATCGTCGGCAGCCAGCGGCAACTGGACCTGTTGCCGGTGTGCATCCGTGGCGAGCGGCAACTGTGGCCGAGCCCCTTCTCACTGGAACCGGTGCTGGCCAAGCGCGGCGAGCCGGTGTGCGTGCTGGCCAGCGGCGACCCGATGCTGTTCGGCGTCGGCGCCAGCCTGGCGCGCCAGGTGGCTCAGGAGGAAATGTATGTCCTGCCCGCGCCCTCCTCTTATTCCCTGGCGGCCGCGCGCCTGGGCTGGCCGCTGCAAGAGGTGGTGACGCTCTCGGTGGTCGCCCGCCCCGTGGCGGCCCTCAGCGCCCAGCTGTTCAGCGGCGTGCGCCTGCTGGTCCTGAGCAATGACGGCCTCAGCCCCTCGACCATCGCCGCGCTGTTGCGCGAACGCGGCTTTGGCCCGAGCCGGCTCAGCGTGCTCGAGCACCTGGGCGGCGAGGCCGAGCGACGGACCGACGGCACCGCCAACGACTGGAGCGACCCGGCCATCGCCGACCTCAATCTGGTGGCCATCGAATGCCTGGCCGAGCCCGATACGCTGCGGCTGTCGCGCCTGGCCGGCTTGCCGGACGCGGCCTTCCAGCACGACGGCCAGCTGACCAAGCGCGATGTGCGCGCCATCACCCTGGCTCGCCTGGCCCCTGTCCCGGGCGAACTGCTGTGGGATGTCGGCGCCGGCAGCGGCTCGATCGGCATCGAATGGATGCGCGCGCACCCCAGTTGCCGGGCCCTGGCCATCGAAGCCGACCCAGGCCGCCAGCAACTGATCGAACACAACCGCGACGCCCTAGGCGTGCCCGGCCTGCAACTGATTCGCGGCAGCGCGCCGCAGGCGCTGGATGGCCTGGAAGCCCCGGACGCGATCTTCATCGGCGGCGGCGTGACCCGCCCCGGCGTGCTCGACACCTGCTGGGCCCGGCTCAAGCCCGGTGGCCGGCTGGTGGCCAACGCCGTGACCCTGCAAAGCGAAACGACCCTGATGGCCTGGCGCGAACGGCATGGCGGCGAGCTGACCCGCATCCATGTCGCCCAGGCCCTGCCCCTGGGGGACTTCGACACCTGGCGCCAGGCGCTGCCCATTACCTTGCTCGACCTCGTCAAACCGCTATGAGCGCCCTGCCCTCCCCTGTAGGAGCGAGCTTGCTCGCGATCCAGACCACGCGGTCCGTCTGGCGGACGCTATCGCGAGCAAGCTCGCTCCTACACAAGGCCGCGCAGCATGCGTGAAGAAACGGCGGAACAACCCGCCCCGCTGCGCAGCGGCCTGACCACCGGCAGCTGCGCCACCGCCACCAGCCTGGCGGCGGCGCGCCTGTTGCTCGAAGGCACCAGTAGCGACGCCGTGGAGATCGTCCTGCCCAAGGGCAAGCAGGTGCAGATGCGCCTGGAGTTCTGCCGCCTTACCGACAACGGCGCCGAAGCCGGCACGATCAAGGATGCCGGTGACGACCCCGACGTGACCCACGGCGCCCTGCTCTACTCCCAGGTGCGCCTGAGCCCGGACAGCGGCATTCGCTTCATCGCCGGCCAAGGCGTGGGCACCGTGACCCGCCCCGGCCTGGTGCTGGGTGTGGGCGAGCCGGCGATCAATCCGGTGCCACGCCGGATGATCAGCGAAC
Source organism: Pseudomonas sp. GW531-T4 (assembly GCF_017349615.1). Classification (NCBI taxonomy): domain Bacteria; kingdom Pseudomonadati; phylum Pseudomonadota; class Gammaproteobacteria; order Pseudomonadales; family Pseudomonadaceae; genus Pseudomonas; species Pseudomonas sp. GW531-T4. Next base: position 77,879 of record NZ_JACMZT010000016.1, on the reverse strand, counting down.
ACCTGACGACGCTGGCCCGGGAACGCGGCTACCAGGGCGGTTTCGAGGTCACGGTCAACGTCGAGGACGGCGAAGCCCTGGCGCTGAAAACCATGAACCCGCGCCTGGGTATTCTCGGCGGCCTGTCGATCCTCGGCACCAGCGGCATCGTGCGGCCGTTTTCCTGCGCGGCCTATATCGCCTCGATCCACCAGGGCATCGACGTCGCCAAGACCAACGGCTACCTGCACATCGCCGCCTGTACCGGCAACGCCAGCGAAGACACCATGCGCCGCGTCTACGACCTGCCGGAAATCGCCCTGATCGAAATGGGCGACTTTGTCGGCGCCGTGCTCAAGCACCTGCGCAAAGTGCCGGTGGACAAGCTCAGCCTGTGCGGCGGTTTCGGCAAGATCAGCAAGCTCGCGGCCGGGCACATGGACCTGCACAGCCGCCATTCCAGCATCGACCTGCCGCAACTGGCCGAATGGGCCGCGGCGGTCGGCGCCGACCAGGCGCTGCAAGACGCCATCCGTGGCGCCAACACCAGCCAGCAGGCCCTGGCCATGGCCAGCGCCGCCGGCATCGCCCTGGGCGACGCGGTGTGCCAGCACGCCCTTAACTTTGCGCGCAGCGTGGTGCCGCCACAGGTCCAGGTCGAAGTCTTCGCCATCGATCGCCAGGGCGGCATTGTCGGCCATGCCGGAGCCTTTCGATGAAACGCATATTGCTGCTGGGTGGCGTGACCGAGGCCCTGGCCATCGCCCGGACCCTGGGGCCGGAGCACATCTATAGCCTGGCGGGTATCGGGCGCGTGCCCGCAGACCTGGACTGCCAGGTGCGGGTCGGCGGCTACGGCGGCGCCGAAGGCCTGGCCCGGTTCATCCGCGAGCAAGGCATCGAACTACTGCTGGACGCCACTCACCCCTATGCTGCACAGATCAGCCAGAACGCCGCCACGGCCGCGCAACTGTGTGATATCCCCTGCTGGGCCCTGCGCCGACCGGCCTGGCAAGCACAGGCCGGTGACGACTGGCGCGAAGTCCGCGACTGGGCCGAGCTGGTCCAGGCACTCCAACCCTTCAAGCGCCCGCTGTTCACCCTGGGCCGCGAGCCCTTGCAGCACCTGCATGAGATCCCCGCCGAGCAGTTCTGGACCCTGCGCGCCCTCGACCCGTACCCCGGTAATGAGCGGTGCGAAGTGATAGGCGCACGCGGCCCCTTCCTGATCGACAGCGAACGCGAACTGTTCGAACGCCGTCGTATCGACGTGCTGATCAGCAAGAACAGCGGCAGCAGCGCCACCGACCCCAAGCTGGAAGTGGCGCGCGAGCGTGGGCTGCCGGTGCTGATCCTGCAGCGGCCGCCGTTGCCAGCGGTCGATCGGGAATTCCATGACCTGGGCGAGTTGCTCCAGGCCCTGCGCTGACCTTCTGGCCGCGCCAAAGCGCGGCCGATACATCGAGTTACCAAGCCATCCGACGCTCCCCGCTGAACGGTAAGGCGCAGCCCCGGCCGCCGCGCCACGGGGCCTTCGCGTATTGAAGACAGAGGAAACACTTGCGGCGTTGGCCACGAACAGGCTTTGCGTCACGATCAAAGACCTATCCATATAGTAACTTATTTGTTACCTTTAAGGCCGGCGATGATCACAGTCGAGGAATACCAGCAAGAGAACCAGCGCAGCCCCTTCGGTCGCTGGTTCGAAACGCTGGATACCCAGGCAGCCGTCAAGGTTTCCACCGCGCTGCTACGCCTGGAAATGGGCAACACGTCCAACATCAAGTGGTTCGACGGGCTTGGCGAATACCGCATCGATTGGGGTCCGGGCTACAGGATCTACCTGATCCAGGAAGGCCGGCACCTGGTGATCCTGTTTGGCGGTGGCGACAAGTCCAGCCAGCAGGCAGACATCAGGCAGGCAAAAAAACTGATCGCCGAATTCCATCACCGCAAGAAGGCCGAACTGAAAACGAGGTGACACCCATGGCACTGACTCGAAGCTTCAAGCACAGCATTGCCGAACGCGCCGAGCGCGACCCGGCGTTTTCCCAGGCGCTGCTGGACGAGGCTGCTACGCTGTTTCTCAACGGCGAACCGGAGATGTCGCGGATCATTCTGCGCGACCTGATCAACGCCACCGTCGGCTTCGAAGCCCTGGCCCGGGAGACCGCCAAGCCAAGCAAGAGCCTGCATCGCATGCTGTCCGCCAGCGGCAACCCGAGCATGGACAACCTGGCCGCGATCTTTGCCGCCATCCGCGCCAAGCTCGGCGTTGCCATCGAGGTCCGCGCGGTACCGGCTCACTGAGCAACGGTGGCGCTGCGACACCACACCGCACGGCGCCTTTTTACTTATCCACAGCGATCAGGCTAAATACCCCCCTGTTCGCTCAACCTGACGGATCGTCACCATGTCCCGACAACGGCTCGCATTTGCCTGGATCGCCTGCTTCGCAGTGCTGTTCAACATGCTTGTCATGCCGCTTTCGGGAGCCATGCAGCAGACCGACCGAGCGCCCGCCGAGCAACTGTTGTGGGGCAGTTTCTGCTCCTCCAGCGGCACCAAGCTGGTGGCGATCTCCCTGGGCAAGCTGGAGCAGCAAGCCCCGCAGAACGACGATCACTCCACCATGCAGCACTGCTGGTGCTGTTCCGGCTCGGCGCCCCTGGTTGCCCTGCCAGGCCATGCGCCGCAGTTGTATTTCGCCCGTTTCGAGTCCAACCGCAGCGTCGCGCCACCCGCGCTGGTCATGCCCACGCCGCGCCAGCAATGGCCGAGCCTCAATCCCCGCGCCTCACCTCTGGCCTGATTCCACCTCGCAATTGATCTGCGTGTCGAATCGTTCTGGAGAACTGTCATGTTGAAATCCGTACAGGCCTTGCAAGCTCTGCTGCTGGCCGCCCTGCTGTTGCCCGCTGGTTTTGCCGCCGCCCATGAATACAAGGCTGGCGAGTTGCAGATTGCCCACCCCTGGTCGCAGGAGCTGCCGCCCAATGCTCCGACGGTGGCGGCCTATTTCGTCATACACAACACCGGCAAGAATGCCGACCGCCTGCTTGGCGTCGACTCGCCGATCGCGGGCAAGGCCGAGCTGCATGAACACGTGCAGCAGGGCGACCTGATGAAGATGCAGCAGGTGCCCAACGTGGCGATTGCCCCGGGCGAAACTGTCACCTTCGCGCCCATGGCCTATCACGTGATGCTGCTGGAGCTCACAGACCGCAGCCTGCTCGGCGACGGCAAGCGCTTCCCGCTGACCCTGCACTTCGAGAAGTCCGGCGACGTCACGGTCGAGGTGGCGGTGCAGAAGCAGGCGCCCGCGGGCACCCAGGAACACATGCACGCCCAATAAGCGCCGGCCGTCATTACCGTGAACTCCCCGCGCTCGCCTGGCACCCGGCGATCCGTGCGCACGCCCCTGAAAGTACGGCGCGGCAGCTGGATCAGCCTGTTCGCCATGCTGATGATCTTTATCGGCCCGCTGATTTCCCAGTCGATGCCGATGGATCAGGCCATGCCGATGAACCTGTCCATGTCGATGGACATGGGCGAGCCCGGCTGCCACGGTGAAACCCCGCACGGCACAGAGCACGGCAAGGTCCAGGGCGAACACCATGCACTCTGGGAAAAGTGCGGTTATTGCAGCCTGCTGTTCAACTGCCCGGCACTGCCTGGCAGCCTGTCGTTCACGGCGCTCGACAGTTCGCCGTCCAGCCACTTCCTCACCCCCTCGCCGCGCCTGGGCCATGCCCGGCAGACGGTGTTCCCCGGTGCCCGGACCCGCGCCCCGCCAGTCATTGCGTAAACCCCTCAACCGCACTTCACCCGGCCGACTGTAGAAAAGACAGCCGCAGGCTGCTGGCCGTGTTGTTTACGAAATGATTGATGGAACCTTTATGTCCAGGTTTTCCGCTGACACTCGCCTGTGCTCTGCCCAGGCCTGCGCTACCTTTGCCCTGAACGAACCTCGCGTACGTTTCAGCCATGCCATCGCCGTCCTGTGCGGCGCCCTGCTCACACCACTGGCCCTGGCGGCCGAACAGCCGGTGGATCACAGCCAGCACGGCGAAGAACTGAGCCCGACGGTGATCACCGCCATCGCCCCCAGCTCGCCGCTGACCGTGGTCACCAACCCCAAGGATCCGCGCCAACCGGTCCCGGCCAGCGATGGCGGCGACTACCTGAAAACCATCCCCGGCTTCGCCCTGGTGCGCAATGGCGGCACCAACGGCGACCCGGTGCTGCGCGGCATGTTCGGCTCGCGCCTGAACATCCTCACCAACGGCAGCATGATGCTCGGCGCCTGCCCCGGCCGCATGGACGCGCCGACCTCCTATATCTCGCCGGAAACCTACGACAAGCTGACGGTGATCAAGGGCCCGCAAACCGTGCTCTGGGGCCCGGGCGCTTCGGCCGGGACCATCCTCTTCGACCGTGAGCCGGAAAACTTTGGCGAGCTGGGTACCCGAGTCAACGCCAGCGTCCTGGCCGGCTCCAACGGCCGCTTCGACAAGGTGGTGGATGCCGCCGCCGGCGGGCCGCTGGGCTACGTGCGGGTGATCGGCAACCAGGCCCATTCCGACGACTACAAGGACGGCAACAACGACACCGTGCCGTCGCGCTACGAGAAGTGGAACGGTGACGTCACCGTCGGCTGGACCCCGGACGCCGACACCCTGCTGGAACTCACCGCCGGCAAGGGCGACGGCGAAGCGCGTTACGCCGGGCGCGGCATGGACGGTTCGCAGTTCAAGCGTGAAAGCCTGGGGCTGCGTTTCGAGCGCTCCAATATCGGCGAGGTACTGGATAAGGTCGAGGCGCAGGTCTACTACAACTATGCCGACCATGTGATGGACAACTACACCCTGCGCACGCCGTCCGGCACCGGGATGATGGCCGGCCCGATGGCCAGCAACGTCGACCGCCGCACCCTCGGCGCGCGGATCAAGGCCACCTGGCGCTGGGCCGACGTGCAGTTGATCAGCGGTATCGATGCGCAGACCAACGAACACCGCCAGCGCAGCGCCATGGGCATCGACACCTACAAGGACCAGCCCCGCACCAAGGACGCCGACTTCCACAACTACGGCGCGTTCGGCGAGCTGACCTGGTACGCCGCCGACCGCGACCGGCTGATCAGCGGCGCCCGGGTGGACCGCGCCTCGGCCAAGGATTACCGCCAGCGCATCGGTTCAGGAATGATGAGCCGGCCCAACCCGACCGCTGGCGATACCCGCGCCGACACCCTGCCCAGCGGTTTCATCCGCTACGAGCATGACCTGGCCGACAGCCCGACCACGGTCTACGCCGGCCTCGGCCACGCGCAACGCTTCCCGGATTACTGGGAGCTGTTCTCGCCGAAAATGGGCCCGGCCGGATCGCTCAACGCCTTCGATTCGATCAAGCCGGAAAAGACCACCCAGCTCGACTTCGGCCTGCAATACAAGACCGCCGAACTGGAAGCCTGGGCCTCCGGCTACATCGGCCAGGTGCGCGACTACATCCTGTTCAACTACCGCCCGGGAATGATGGGCATGACCTCGCAAGCCGAGAACATCGACGCGCGCATCATGGGCGGCGAACTCGGCGCGGCCTACAAGCTGACCGACAACTGGAAGGCCGACGCCACCCTGGCCTATGCCTGGGGCAAGAACAGCAGTGACGGCACGCCATTGCCGCAGATGCCGCCGCTGGACGCGCGTTTCGGCCTGACCTACAGCGAGGACAACTGGAGTGCCGGCGCCCTGTGGCGGGTGGTGGCGGCGCAGAACCGCATCGACGAAAACAAGGGCAACGTGGTCGGCAAGGACTTCGGCAAGAGCGGCGGCTTCGGCGTGTTCTCGCTCAACGGCGCCTATCGGATCAACAAGAACCTGAAGGTCAGCACCGGCGTCGACAACCTGTTCGGCAAGGCTTACGCCGAGCACCTGAACCTGGCCGGCAACGCCGGGTTCGGCTACCCGGCCAATGACCCGCAAGCCATCAACGAACCGGGGCGCACGCTCTGGACCAAGGTGGACCTGAGCTTCTAAACACAACAAGAAATGGAGCCGCTGCCGACAGGCTGCGATAAGGCCGAAGGCCTTCAGCGATCTTGAATACGCTGCGGCCGTTGGGGCCGATCGCAGCCTTCGGCAGCGGCTACAGAGACAATTGCCCATGCGGAGCATTCCCTGATGAGCCAACCCAAAGTGTCTTTCTACAACCTGGCCTGGCGCTGGCATTTCTACGCCGGGCTGTTCGTAGCCCCTTTCATGGTGATGCTGTCCCTGACCGGGATCATCTACCTGTTCAAACCCCAGCTCGACCAACTGATGTATAGCCACCTGCTGCAGGTGCCGGCGGGGCACCACATCCTCAGCGCCGATGCGCAGCTCCAGCGGGTCCAGGCCGCGTATCCCCAGGGCCACGTCAAACAGTACCTGCCGCCGCTCGAAGCCGGGCGCAGTGCGCAGTTCGTGGTGCAGCAGGAAGGCGGTGAACTCAATGTGTTCGTCGACCCTTACCACGGCACTATCCTTGGCGAGCAGGACGCCAAGAACAATCTGCAAGCCATCGCCCGGGCCATTCATGGCGAGCTGATGATTGGCACCCTCGGCGACCGCCTGGTGGAGCTCTCGGCAGGCTGGGGCATCGTCCTGGTGGTGTCCGGGCTGTACCTGTGGTGGCCGCGCGGCAAGTCGTCGGCCGGGGTGTTGTGGCCACGCCTGGGCAGCCGCGGCCGCGTGCTGTGGCGCGACCTGCATGCGGTGGTCGGCTTCTGGGGCGCGGCGTTCCTGCTGCTGATGCTGCTCAGCGGCATGACCTGGACCGGCTTCTGGGGCAAGCAATACGCCGAGCTGTGGAACCGCTTTCCGGCGGCGATGTGGAATGACGTGCCCAAGTCCGACCAGCAGGCTGGCGAACTCAACACCGCCAGCCGCCAGACCGTGCCCTGGGCCATGGAGAACACGCCGCTGCCGATGTCCGGCGACCATGCCGAACACATGGCCCACGGCGCCGCGCACGAAGGCCCGGCGGCGCCCGTGATCAGCCTGCAGCAGGTGCAGGACATCGCCACCCAGCGCCAGGTCGAAGCCGGTTACAGCATCACCCTGCCGACCACCGCCAGCGGCGTGTTCACCATTGCCGTGTTCGCCGACGACCCGCGCAACGACGCCACCCTGCATGTCGACCAATACACCGGCAAGGTCCTGGCCGATGTGCGCTGGCAGCAGTACAGCAACGTCGCCCGCGCCACCGAAGTCGGGGTGATGCTGCACGAAGGCAAGATGTTCGGCCCGTTCAACCAGATCGTGGTGCTGCTGATCTGCCTGATGATCCTGCTGAGCGCCGTCAGTGGCCTGGTGATCTGGTGGAAGCGCCGCCCCCATGGACGCCTTGGCGTACCGCCGCTGCGCCACGACCTGCCGAAATGGAAAACCGCGATGGCGATCATGCTGGCGCTGGCGGTGATTTTCCCGCTGGTTGGCGCTTCGCTGGTGGCTGTGTGGCTGCTGGACAAGTTGCTGTTGTCGCGCTGGAACCGCTCGGCTGAATCGACCTCATCTTCATCATGAATCAGGCGAGATGCGCGGTTTAGAGGGATCTGTAGACTGCTGTCGCTTCAATTTCCGACATGCATAATGTTACTTTATAACACTTACATGTATGATCCCTGCTCGCGGCCACCAAGGCCGCGGGTATTCCTTTCGAAGAAGCGATTCAACCGCCCCAATGAACTGCCCCTCAATAAATAAGTACCTTGCGTCCAGCCTCTGCCTGCTGGCCCTGAATCAGCCCGCCCAGGCCGACGACGCACCGCTGACGCTGCCCACCGGCACCATCAGCGCGCCCGCCATCGACGCCCAGGACATCAGCCTGCAAACCCCGACCACCGCCGGCTCGCGCCTGGGCCTGAGCGCCCTGGAAACCCCGGCCAGCACCGAAAGCCTGAGCGGCGAGCGCATTCGCCAGCGTGGCGACCGCAGCGTGCAGGACGCGGTGTCGCGCGGCACCGGCATCAGCCGCACCGGCACACCCGGCGACGGTGGTACTTCGTTGTCGGCCCGTGGTTTTACCGGCCAGGGTTCGGTGATGCAGTTGTATGACGGCAATCGCCTGTACAGCGGCATGGGCACCGTGACCTTCCCGGTGGACACCTGGTCGGTGGAACGGGTGGATGTGCTGCGCGGCCCGGCCTCGGTGCTGTATGGCGAAGGCGCCACCGGCGCGGTGGTCAACGTGATTCCGAAGAAACCCTTCGCCGGCGAAATCGAAAACCACCTGCGCCTCGGCTACGGCTCCTACGACAGCCAGCAGCAGGCCCTCGACAGCGGCGGCTCGCTGAGCGACACCCTGAGCTATCGCCTGAACCTCAACCGCCTGCGCAGCAACGGCTGGATCGATCGCGGCGACAGCGCCAGCGACTTCATCAGCGCGGCGCTGCGCTGGCAGGCCACGGACGACCTGGCCTTCACCCTCGCCCACGACTACGGCGACCAGCAGCCGATGAATTATTTCGGCACCCCGCTGGTCAATGGCCGCTTCCATGAGGGCCTGCGGGACAAGAACTACAACATCGGCAACGACAAGCAGCACTACAACGATCAGTGGACGCGCCTGACCAGCGAGTGGCAGCTCTCCGACAGCGTCAGCGCCAGCAACGAGCTGTATTACCTCAAGGCCCAACGGAGCTGGCAGAACGCCGAAAACTACAACTGGGACACCGCCGGCCAGCAGCTTCTGCGCAGCGGCAACTTCGCCATCAAGCACCAGCAGGAGCAGGTCGGCGATCGCCAGACCTTCACCTTCAAGCACAGCCTGTTCGGCCTCGACAGCCAGACCCTGGCCGGGGTCGATTACAACCGCATCCGCTTCCAGCTCAACAGCAACTCGCCGTTCAACGATGCGCTGCCGGATGGCCAGCCGCTGGATCTGCAACACCCGGACAAGGGCCGTTTCGACAGCGCCTCGGCCTATCGCCCACAGTTCCAGAGCACCACCAAGCAGATGTCGGCCTTCGCCGAAAACCGTACCCAACTGAGCGAACGCTGGTCGCTGGTGACCGGCGTGCGCCGTGACTACGTGCAGGTGGATCGCGACAACCTGGTGGACGGCAGCCAGAGCGACAAGACCCTGACCGGCAACAACTGGAAGGTCGGCCTGGTGTTCGCCCTGACGCCGGACACTTCGTTCTACGGCCAGTACGCCACCAGTACCGACGGCGTCGGCGGCCTGATTTCCCTGAGCCCGAGCCAGCAGCAATACGACCTGGCCCGCGCCCGGCAGAGCGAGATCGGCCTCAAGCAGATGTTCTGGGACCAGCGCGGCGAGTGGACCCTGGCGGCCTATCACATCGTCAAGAAGAAGCTGCTGACCGACGACCCGGGCAACCCGACACTCAAGCAACAGGTCGGCCAGCAGTCGTCACGCGGCCTGGAAGCCAGCCTCGACCTGCAACTGCCGCACGCCTGGCAGCTGCAAGCCAACGCCGCCATCGTCAAGGCCCAGTACGACGACTTCGAAGAGCAGGTCGGCAACCGGTTCGTCTCGCGCAGTGGCAATCGCCCGGTGGACGTGCCGCGGCGCACCGCCAACCTGTGGCTGAACAAGGCCGTGACCGATAACCTGCGAGCCGGCGCCGGGGTGCGTTATGTCGATGCCCGTTATGCCGACCTGGCCAACCGCAACGAACTGCCCAGCTACACCGTGGTCGATGCGGTGCTGTCGTGGAAAGCCCTGCGCAACACCACCTTCGGTTTGCAGCTGAACAATCTGTTCGACCGGCAGTACGCGCAAAGCCAATACAATGAGGGCCAGCAATGGATCCTCGGCGAACCGCGGTCGTTTTTCGTGACCGCCGATTATCAGTTTTGAGCCGATGGCCCCATCGCGGGCAAGCCTCGCTCCTACAGAGCGGGCGGCGATCCGACTTGCCCGCGACGACGCCTGTCGCATCACCCCGTATTCAAGAGCAACCGCATGACCTCGCTGAACCTCACCAACCTGGCCTGGACGCCCCTGGGCCAGGGCCACTGTCATCACCAGTTCCAGCTGCGTGAGGCCAGCCTGCGCGTGGCGCCGGGGGAGTTCGTCGGGCTGATCGGCCCCAACGGCAGCGGCAAGACCAGCCTGCTGCGTTGCAGCTATCGCTTCAGCCGGCCGGACCAGGGCGAAGTCCGGCTCGATCACTACAACGTCTGGAAACAGACGCCGCGCTGGTGCGCGCAACGCATCGCCGTGGTGTTGCAGGAGTTTCCCGAGGCCTTCGGCCTGACCGTCGCAGAAGTGGTCGCCATGGGCCGCACGCCGCACAAGGGCCTGTTCGACGGCGACAGCGCCGCAGACCGCGCCATCGCCCGCCAGGCGCTGGAGTCGGTGGGCCTGCTGGGTTTCGAGGCGCATGCCTTCGCTACCTTGTCCGGCGGGGAAAAGCAGCGCGTCATCCTGGCCCGCGCCCTGGCCCAGCAACCGCAACTGCTGATCCTCGACGAGCCGACCAACCACCTCGACCCACGCTACCAGCTGGAGCTGCTGCAACGGGTCAAGCGCCTGGGCATCGGCACCCTCGCCAGCATCCATGACCTGAACCTCGCCGCGGCCTTCTGCGATCGCCTGTATGTGATCGATCACGGGCGCATCGTCGCCAGCGGCACACCGGCCGAAGTGCTGACCCGCGAACTGCTGCAGCAGGTGTTCGGCGTCCAGGCCCTGGTCGACCAACACCCGCTGTCCGGCTACCCACGAATCACCTGGATAACCCAACCATGACCCTGCGCGTCTCACTCAACAGCCTGTTTCGCTCCAGCCTGTGCCTGGCCCTGTCGCTGCTCGCCGGCCAGGCCTGCGCCGAAGCCACCCGTTACCCGCTGACCGTCCACAGCTGCAACCGCGAGGTGACCTTCAAGGAGGCGCCGAAACACGCCCTGAGCCACGACATCAACATGACCCAGATGATGCTCGCCCTCGGCCTCAAGTCGCGCATGGTCGGCTACAGCGGCATCAGCGGCTGGAAGGCGGTGACGCCCGAGATGCGGACCATCCTCGACGGCCTGCCGGAGCTGGCGGCCAAGTACCCGTCGGTGGAAACCCTGCTCGACGCCAATGTCGATTTCTTCTTCGCCGGCTGGGACTACGGCATGCGCGTCGGCGGCGACCTGACCCCGCAGACCCTGACGCCGCTGGGCATCAATGTGCTGGAACTGACCGAGTCCTGCGCCTTCGTGATGAAGCGCCCGCCGGCCAGCCTCGACGACACCTACAACGACCTGCGCAACCTGGGGCGGATCTTCGATGTGCAGGACCGCGCCAACCAATTGATCGCCGACATGCAGCAACAGGTCGCCGCGATCCAGCAGGACCTGCCCACGGAGAAGCCGCGGGTGTTCCTCTACGACAGCGGCGAAGACCGCGCCATGACCTCCGGCCGCCTGGGCATGCCGCAAGCGCTGATCGACGCCGCCGGCGGGCGCAACATCCTCGACGATGTGGAGGCCAGCTGGACCCGGGTCAACTGGGAAACCGTGGTCGAACGCAACCCGCAGGTGATCGTGATCGTCGACTACAGCGAAATCAGCGCCGAACAGAAGCAGCAGTTCCTGCTCAACAACAAGGCGCTGCAATCGGTGGACGCGATCCGCAACCAGCGCTTCATCGTGATCCCCTACGTGCAGGCCACGCCGGGCATCGATAACGTCGAAGCGGTGCAAACCCTGGCCAAGGGTTTCCACGGCGCATGATCGATCGTCGTTATGCCTTGCTGCTGCTTGCCCTCGGTGCGCTGCTGCTGGCGTCCTGCGTATTGTCCCTGGGTTTCGGCTCGGCGCGGGTGCCGGTGGACGTGGTCTGGCGGATCCTGCTGCACAAGACACTCGGCCTGGGCGAGGTGGACTGGAGCGCCGGGCAGGAACATATCGTCTGGCTGATCCGCGTGCCGCGCATGCTGCTCGGCGCCCTGGTCGGCGCCGGGCTGGCCTTGATCGGCGCAGTGCTGCAAGCGGTGACGCGCAATCCGCTGGCCGACCCGCACCTGCTCGGCGTGACCTCCGGCGCCACCCTGGGCGCGGTGATCGTGGTGCTGCATGTGGGTGAAATCGTCGGCCTGCTGACCCTGCCCATCGCCGCCTTTATCGGTGCCCTGGCGAGCATGTTGCTGGTGCTTGGCATCGCCGCGCGCCATGGCCGGCTCGACAGCGACCGCCTGCTGCTGTGCGGGGTGGCGGTGTCCTTCGTGATGATGGCGGTGGCCAACCTGCTGCTGTTCATGGGCGACCACCGCGCCAGTTCGGCGGTGATGTTCTGGATGCTCGGCGGGCTGGGCCTGGCGCGCTGGGAACTGCTGGCGGTGCCGGCGGCCAGCGTGCTGCTCGGGCTGGTCCTGCTGCTGGGCATGGCGCGGCCGTTGAACGCGCTGATGGCCGGCGAGCAGACCGCGGTGACCCTCGGTTTGAATGCCCGCAACGTGCGGCTGCGGGTGTTCCTGATCGCTTCGCTGATGACTGGGGTGCTGGTGTCCATCAGCGGTTCCATCGGCTTCGTCGGGCTGATGGTGCCGCATATCGCCCGGCGTCTTGTGGGCGCCGAGCATCGTCGGCTGTTGCCGGTGTGCGTGTTGCTGGGCAGCGTGTTCCTGGTCTGGGTCGACGTCGCCGCCCGCACCCTGATCGCCCCCGAAGACCTGCCCATAGGCGTGGCCACGGCGGCCATTGGCGGGTTGTTTTTCATCGGCCTGATGCGCCGCCGCTGAAAAAGCGGCGTGCCTGATGCGCCGCCATCGCGGGCAAGTCGGATCGCCGCCCGCTCGCTCCTGCAGAAGAACAATGCGCACGGTTTGGCGGACGCTGCCCTGTAGCCGCTGCCGCAGGCTGCGATCGCGACCGAAGGGCGCGCAAGGTTTCGAGATCGCTGAAGGCCTTCGGCCTTATCGCAGCCTGCGGCAGCGGCTACAAAGGCGGCCACCAGCAGCACCAACGAAGCGCATTCGCCCGCACCAAAGACGCCTGATGGCCCCGCATTGGTGCGCCATCCCTCTCCCCTGCTCCGTAAAAGCGACGTTTTCATGCCCTGTGCCGACTAGGCACACCCCTTGCAAAACAGCCCTTCAGTAGTCCGCATCTGCCAACCAAGAAAACTCATAAGTTCATGGAGATCGCACAATGAAGCGTCGCAGCTTGATCAAGGCTTTCACACTCACGGCAAGCATTGCCGCGATGGGCATGACCTGGACCGTCCAGGCCGCCGAGACCATCAAGGTCGGCATCCTGCATTCGCTGTCGGGGACCATGGCGATCTCCGAAACCTCGCTCAAGGACATGGCGCTGATGACCATTGACGAGATCAACGCCAAGGGCGGCGTCAACGGCAAGAAGCTCGAGGCGGTGGTGGTCGACCCGGCGTCGAACTGGCCGCTGTTTGCCGAGAAAGGCCGCCAGCTGCTGACCCAGGACAAGGTCGCCGTGGTGTTCGGCTGCTGGACCTCGGTGTCGCGCAAGTCAGTGCTGCCGGTGTTCGAGGAACTCAACGGCCTGCTGTTCTACCCGGTGCAATACGAGGGTGAAGAGATGTCGCCGAACGTGTTCTACACCGGCGCGGCGCCTAACCAGCAAGCGATCCCGGCGGTGGAATACCTGATGAGCGAAGACGGCGGCAGCGCCAAGCGCTTCTTCCTGCTCGGCACCGACTATGTCTACCCGCGCACCACCAACAAGATCCTGCGCTCGTTCCTGCATTCCAAGGGCGTGGCCGACAAGGACATCGAAGAGGTCTACACCCCGTTCGGCCACAGCGACTACCAGACCATCGTCGCCAACATCAAGAAGTTCTCCGCCGGCGGCAAGACCGCGGTCATCTCCACGGTCAACGGCGACTCCAACGTGCCGTTCTACAAGGAGCTGGCCAACCAGGGCCTGAAAGCCACCGACGTACCGGTGGTGGCCTTCTCCGTGGGCGAGGAAGAACTGCGCGGCATCGACACCAAGCCGCTGGTGGGCAACCTCGCGGCCTGGAACTACTTCGAGTCCGTGGAGAACCCGGTGAACCAGAAGTTCGTCGCCGACTGGAAAGCCTACGCCAAGGCCAAGAAGCTGCCGGGCGCGGATAAAGCCGTGACCAACGACCCGATGGAAGCCACCTACGTCGGCATCCACATGTGGGCCCAGGCGGTGGAGAAAGCCAAGTCCACCGACGTCGACAAAGTCCGCGAAGCCCTGGCCGGCCAGACCTTCGCCGCACCGTCGGGCTACACCCTGACCATGGACAAGACCAACCACCACCTGCACAAGCCGGTGATGATCGGCGAGATCCAGCCGGACGGTCAGTTCAATGTGGTCTGGCAGACCGAAGGCCCGATCCGCGCCCAGCCGTGGAGCCCGTTCATCCCGGGCAACGACAAGAAGCCGGATTACGCGGTGAAGAGCAACTGATCCTGACCTCAGGTCTGACGCCTTCCCTGTAGGAGCGAGCTTGCTCGCGATCGACCGCGAAGCGGTCGCAAGAGCAATCACCGCTGGAGGTCCTGCGGGCCTCATCGCGAGCAAGCTCGCTCCTACAGGTGTCCGGGTGTACCGCGAGGTCATCCGGACCTTTCAAGGACATCGATATGCCCACTGCCCTCTACCGTTTCATTCTCGCCTGCCTGCTGTTGCTGCCCTTGGCTGCCAGGGCCGGCGACGCCGAAGACTTCGTCGCGGCCAACGCCACGCAACAGGCCAGGCTCCTGGAAAGCTGGGCCGCGCAACCCGACCCGGCGCGCCTCGAACTGCTCGGCGCCTTGCAGCAAGGCCAGCTGACCGTCGATGGGCAAGCCAAAACCTTGCGCCTGAACAATCGCCTGCGCGGCCTGATCGACACCGCCATGGCCAGCCATCAATTGCTCGCCAGCGATGCCAACATCCGTCTGGCCGCCGCGCAACAGTTGCAGAAAAGCGCCAAGCCGGCGCAGTTGAAATTCCTCGATGCCAGCCTGGCCGCCGAACAGGACCAGGGCGTGCATGACGCCCTGAGCCTGGCCCTGGCCAACCTGCAACTGGTGGACAGCGACCCGGCCGTGCGCCTGGCCGCGGTACGCCTGCTGGGTGAAACCGGCGACCCGCTGGCCCGCACCCGCCTCGAAGGCCTGCTCGAACCCGGGGTGGAAGCCGATGCCGGGGTGCGCACCGCCGCCGAAACCAGCCTGGCCCAGGTCAAGCGCAAGCTGCTGGTGGGCGAAGTGCTCGGCCAGGCCTTCAGCGGCATGTCCCTGGGCTCGATCCTGTTGCTGGCAGCCCTGGGCCTGGCGATCACCTTCGGCCTGCTCGGGGTGATCAACATGGCCCACGGCGAGATGCTGATGCTCGGCGCCTACTCCACCTACATGGTGCAGCTGCTGTTCCAGCGCTACGCCCCGCAGGCCATCGAGTTCTACCCACTGATCGCGCTGCCGGTGGCGTTCTTCGTCACCGCCGGCATCGGCATGGCCCTGGAACGCACGGTGATCCGCCACCTCTACGGCCGGCCCCTGGAAACCCTGCTCGCCACCTGGGGCATCAGCCTGATGCTGATCCAGCTGGTGCGCCTGATGTTCGGCGCGCAGAACGTCGAGGTGTCGAACCCGGCCTGGCTGTCGGGCGGGATCCAGGTGCTGCCCAACCTGGTGCTGCCCTACAACCGCATCGTGATCATCGCCTTCGCGCTGTTTGTCGTCGTCCTCACTTGGCTGCTGCTGAACAAGACCCGCCTGGGCCTGAACGTGCGCGCGGTCACCCAGAACCGCAATATGGCCGCCTGCTGCGGCGTACCGACAGGAAGGGTCGACATGCTCGCCTTCGGCCTCGGCTCCGGCATCGCCGGCCTCGGTGGCGTGGCCCTGAGCCAGATCGGCAACGTCGGCCCGGACCTGGGCCAGAGCTACATCATCGACTCGTTCCTGGTGGTGGTGCTCGGCGGCGTCGGCCAACTGGCCGGTAGCGTGTTCGCCGCATTCGGCCTAGGGGTAGCCAACAAGATTCTCGAACCGCAGATCGGTGCCGTGCTCGGCAAGATCCTGATCCTCGCGCTGATCATTCTGTTTATCCAGAAACGTCCGCAAGGCCTCTTCGCATTGAAAGGACGGGTGATCGACTGATGAATCAACCATTACTCATTACCGCCAGCCAGAAAGCCGGGCCCAAGGTCTCGGTCGCCGTCGGCGCGCTGATCCTGGTGCTGCTGCTGGCCCTGCCGCTGCTCTCGCTGCTGGCGCCGGACAACCCGCTGCACGTCTCGGCCTACACCCTGACCCTGGTGGGCAAGATCCTCTGCTACGCCATAGTCGCCCTGGCCCTGGACCTGGTCTGGGGGTATGCCGGGCTGCTGTCCCTGGGCCATGGCCTGTTCTTCGCCCTCGGCGGCTACGCCATGGGCATGTACCTGATGCGCCAGGCCGCGGGGGACAGCCTGCCGGCGTTCATGACCTTCCTTTCGTGGAGCGAGCTGCCCTGGTACTGGAGCGGCACCGGCAGCTTCCTCTGGGCGATGTGCCTGGTGGTGCTGGCGCCGGGCTTGCTGGCGCTGGTGTTCGGTTTCTTCGCCTTCCGCTCGCGGATCAAGGGCGTGTATTTCTCGATCATGACCCAGGCCCTGACCTTCGCCGGCATGCTCCTGTTCTTTCGCAACGAGACCGGCTTTGGCGGCAACAACGGCTTCACCAACTTCCGCACCATCCTCGGCTTCGGCATCACCGAGCCGGGCACCCGCGCGGTGCTGTTCCTGGCCACCGTGCTGTTGCTGGTGGCCAGCCTGTACATCGGCTGGCGCCTGGCCCGGAGCAAGTTCGGCCGGGTGCTGACCGCGCTGCGCGATGCCGAGAACCGACTGATGTTCTGCGGTTACGACCCGCGCGGCTTCAAGCTGTTCGTCTGGGTGTTGAGCGCGGTGCTCTGCGGCCTGGCCGGCGCCTTGTACGTGCCGCAGGTGGGCATCATCAACCCCAGCGAAATGTCGCCGACCAACTCCATCGAGGCCGCCGTGTGGGTCGCCCTGGGCGGTCGCGGCACGCTGATCGGCCCGCTGCTCGGCGCCGGCGTGGTCAACGGCATGAAGAGCTGGTTCACCGTGGCCTTCCCGGAATACTGGCTGTTCTTCCTCGGCGCGCTGTTTATCGTCGTGACCCTGTACCTGCCTAAAGGTGTAATCGGCCTGCTGAAAAAACGAGGTGAACAATGAGAGTCACTGCGACGGCTGACTTCATGCTTGAGCCCATCCTCGAACCCAATAAGGACGCCGGTAGCAGCCGCGACGCCATCGGCCTCGGCCAGGCCGCCGGCAAGGGCCTGAACACCCGCCACGGCACCATCCTGACCCTGGAAGACATCAGCGTCAGCTTCGACGGTTTCAAGGCGCTCAACGACCTCAACCTGTACATCGGCGTCGGCGAACTGCGCTGCATCATCGGCCCCAACGGCGCGGGCAAGACCACCCTGATGGACGTGATCACCGGCAAGACCCGACCCACCCACGGCAAGGCCTGGTTCGGCGAAACCCTGGACCTGACGCAGATGAGCGAGGTGCAGATCGCCCAGGCCGGGATCGGCCGCAAGTTCCAGAAGCCCACGGTGTTCGAGGCCCTGAGCGTGTTCGAAAACCTGGAGCTGGCGCAGAAGACCGACAAGTCGGTGTGGGCCAGCCTGCGGGCGAAACTCTCCGGCGAGCAGAAGGACCGCATCGACGAAGTGCTGGAAACCATTCGCCTGACCGCCTCGGTGGAGCGCCAGGCCGGCCTGCTGTCCCACGGCCAGAAGCAGTTCCTGGAGATCGGCATGCTGCTGATGCAGGACCCGCAACTGCTGCTGCTCGACGAGCCGGTGGCGGGCATGACCGATGCCGAGACCGAGTTCACCGCCGAGCTGTTCAAGCGCCTGGCGGGCAAGCACTCGCTGATGGTGGTGGAGCACGACATGGGCTTCGTCGGCTCGATCGCCGACCACGTCACCGTGCTGCACCAGGGCAGCGTGCTGGCCGAAGGGTCGCTGGAACAGGTGCAGGCCGATGAACGTGTCGTTGAAGTTTATTTGGGCAGATGATCGGCCAGCTTCAAGCCGCAAGCTTCAAGCGGCAAGTGAACAGCAAAGCCACATCCCCCGCCCTTACTTGCAGCTTGAAGCTTGCCGCTTGAAGCCCTACTAACGGAGTTCCAATGCTACAAGTCCAACACCTGCACCAGTACTACGGCGGTAGCCACATCCTGCGGGGCCTGAGCTTCGAGGTGAAGGTCGGCGAGGTCACCTGCCTGCTCGGGCGCAACGGGGTGGGCAAGACCACCCTGCTCAAATGCCTGATGGGCCTGCTGCCGGCCAGGGAAGGCGCGGTGAACTGGGAAGGCCAGGCGATCACCGCCTACAAGCCCCATCAGCGGGTGCACGCCGGCATCGCCTACGTGCCCCAGGGCCGGGAGATCTTCGGCCGCCTGACCGTGGAGGAAAACCTGTTGATGGGGCTGTCGCGTTTTGGCGCGAAAGAGGCCAAGGAAGTGCCGGCCTTTATCTACGAGCTGTTCCCGGTGCTGCTGCAAATGAAGCAGCGGCGCGGCGGCGACCTGTCCGGCGGTCAGCAACAGCAGCTGGCCATCGGCCGCGCCCTGGCCAGCCGGCCACGGCTGTTGATCCTCGACGAGCCCACCGAGGGCATCCAGCCGTCGGTGATCAAGGAGATCGGCGCGGTGATCAAGAAACTCGCGGCACGCGGCGACATGGCGATCCTGCTGGTGGAACAGTTCTACGACTTCGCCGCCGAACTGGCCGATCAGTATCTGGTGATGTCCCGGGGCGAAATCGTCCAGCAGGGCCGCGGTGAAAATATGGAAGCCGAGGGTGTACGCGGACTGGTTACGATCTAACCTGTAACGTCCCGACATTAAGCACGAATCATGAATCTGCCTGCCCACACCGCCCTGTTCACCCCCAGCTGGCATGCCGAGCTGGAACTCGGCTACGCCCGCTTTGGCGACAGCACGCGCCCGGTGCAGCGCCGGCACAAGGGCCCGCTGCGGGTGCAGAAGCATCTGTACGCCGAAGGCCCCGAAGTCTGCCAGCACATCATCGTGCATCCGCCCGGCGGGATTGCCGGCGGCGACCGCCTGCAGATCCGCGCCAGCGTCGAACGCGATGCCTGGGCGCAACTGACCAGCCCCGGCGCCGCCAAGTGGTATCGCGCCACCGCGCCGGCCTATCAGACCCTGGACTTGAGCGTCGCCGCCGGTGCCACCCTGGAATGGCTGCCCCAGGAAACCATCGTGTTCAGCGCCGCCCAGGCCGAGTTGAGCACCCGCATCGAGCTGCAAGGCGACGCCCGGCTGTTCTACTGGGACTTGGTGGCCCTCGGTCGCCCCGCCAGCGACGAACGTTTCGACCTCGGGCACTTCCAGTCGCACCTGGACATCCGCCGCGACGGCCAGTTGCTCTGGCACGAACGCCAGCGCATTGTCGGCGGCGACGGCTTGCTCGACTCGCCGATCGGCCTGGACGGCCAGCCGGTCTTCGCCACCTTGCTGGCTACCGGCGAAATCGACAGCCCGTTGCTGGAACGCTGCCGCGCACTGCCTCATGCCGTGCGCGGCGACCTGACGCAACTGCCCGGCCTGCTGGTAGCCCGCTGCCTGGCCAGCGAAGCGCTGCTGGCCCGCGCCTGGCTGATCGACCTGTGGCGCCTGCTGCGCCCCGCCCTGCTGGGCCGCGAGGCGCTGCCGCCAAGGATCTGGAGCACATGAATATCCATGTCCCTGTAGGAGCGAGCTTGCTCGCGAAAAACGCCAAGTCACCGCGCTCCTTCAGGCAGTACGCATTATCGCTAACACTTTTCGCGAGCAAGCTCGCTCCTACAACAACGGATTGCCAACGATGGACCTGACCCCACGCGAAAAAGACAAACTGCTGATCTTCACCGCCGGCCTGGTGGCCGAACGGCGCCTGGCCCGGGGGGTGAAGCTCAATTATCCGGAAGCCATGGCCTACATTTCCGCGGCGCTGCTCGAAGGCGCCCGCGACGGCCAGACCGTGGCCGAGCTGATGCACTACGGCACCACCCTGCTGACCCGCGAACAGGTGATGGAAGGCATCCCGGAGATGATTCCGGAAATCCAGGTGGAAGCGACCTTCCCCGACGGCACCAAGCTGGTCACCGTCCATCAACCGATCGCCTGAGGCCACGCCATGCCGTATTCCATCCGCGATGCCGTGCATGCCGACCTGCCGGCGATCCGCGATATCTATAACGACGCCGTGCTTAACACCACGGCGATCTGGAACGAGCAGGCTGTGGACCTGGGCAATCGCCAGGCCTGGTTCAGCGCCCGCCAGGCCCAGGGCTATCCGGTGCTGGTGGCGGTCGACGCCGACGACAGCGTGCTCGGCTATGCCTCGTTCGGCGACTGGCGGCCCTTCGACGGCTTCCGCCATACCGTCGAGCACTCGGTCTATGTGCGCAACGACCAGCGCGGCAACGGCCTCGGCCCGCGCCTGATGCAAGCGCTGATCGAACGCGCCAGGACCTGCGACAAGCACGTGATGGTCGCGGCCATCGAAAGCGGCAATGCCGCCTCGATCCGCCTGCACGAACGCCTGGGCTTCGTCACCACCGGACAGATGCCGCAAGTGGGCACCAAGTTCGGGCGCTGGCTGGACCTGACGTTCATGCAGCTGACCCTCGATCCGGGGGCGCTACCGCCCACTATCCACAAGGAGTGATACCCGATGAACGCTGCCCAACTGCGTCGAGTCCATGCGGAGAGCTTTGCCCACTATCGCCAGGGGTTGATTGATCTGTTGTTCGACGCCGTGGGCCACGGCGCCTCGGTGGGTTTCATGGCCGACCTCGACGAGGAACAGGCCCGCGCCTACGTCAACAGCGTCCAGGCCAGCGTGGCCGACGGCAGCCTGTTGCTGTGGGTGGTGGTGCAGGACGAGCGGGTCCTGGCCAGCGTGCAACTGGCGCTGTGCCAGAAACCCAACGGCCTCAATCGCGCCGAAGTGCAGAAGCTCCAGGTGCGCCACGACGCCCGCCGCCGTGGCCTGGGCCAGCAGTTGATGCACGCCGTGGAGCTCGCGGCGCGCCAGCACAAGCGCGGCCTGCTGTACCTGGACACCCAGGCTGGCTCGGACGCCGAAGCCTTCTACAGCGCCCTCGGCTACACCCGCGTCGGCGAACTGCCGAACTACTGCCAAAGCCCGGACGGCACCTACAGCCCGACCGCCATTTACTTCAAGACTCTGGGGCAACCCGTATGATTCCAGGCCAATACCAGATCCAGCCCGGCGACATCGAACTCAACGCCGGCCGCCGCACCCTCAGCCTGAGCGTCGCCAACAGCGGCGACCGGCCGATCCAGGTGGGCTCGCACTATCACTTTTTCGAAACCAACGACGCCCTGACCTTCGACCGCGCCGCCAGCCGAGGCATGCGCCTGAACATCCCGGCCGGCACCGCCGTGCGCTTCGAGCCGGGGCAGACCCGCGAGGTGGAACTGGTGGACCTGGCCGGGCATCGCCGAGTGTTCGGTTTCGCCGGGCGGGTCATGGGCGACCTTTGAGGTGCATTGCCTGTTCTGACGCCATCGCGGGCAAGCCTCGCTCCTACAAGGGAATGCGATCAAATGTAGGAGCGAGGCTTGCCCGCGAATAGCGAGCTACGCGAGCGGTCTCAAATCCAATTGAATCCCAAGGCAAGCACATGAAGATTTCAAGACAAGCCTACGCCGACATGTTCGGCCCCACCGTCGGCGACAAGGTGCGCCTGGCCGACACCGAGCTGTGGATCGAAGTCGAGAAGGACTTCACCACCTACGGCGAAGAAGTGAAGTTCGGCGGCGGCAAGGTGATCCGCGACGGCATGGGCCAGGGCCAGCTGCTCGCGGCCGAGGTGGTCGACACCCTGATCACCAACGCGCTGATCATCGATCACTGGGGCATCGTCAAGGCCGACGTCGGCCTCAAGGACGGGCGCATCGCCGCCATCGGCAAGGCCGGCAACCCGGATATCCAGCCCGACGTGACCATCGCCGTCGGCGCCAGCACCGAAGTGATCGCCGGCGAGGGCATGATCCTCACCGCCGGCGGCATCGACACCCATATCCACTTCATCTGCCCGCAGCAGATCGAAGAGGCGCTGATGAGCGGCGTCACCACCATGATCGGCGGCGGCACCGGGCCGGCCACCGGCACCAACGCCACCACCTGCACCTCGGGGCCCTGGCACATGGCGCGCATGCTCCAGGCGGCGGACTCGTTCCCGATGAACATCGGCTTCACCGGCAAGGGCAACGCCAGCCTGCCGGAGCCTCTGATCGAGCAGGTCAAGGCCGGGGCCATCGGCCTCAAGCTCCACGAAGACTGGGGCACCACCCCGGCCAGCATCGACAACTGCCTGAGCGTCGCCGACCAGTACGACGTACAGGTGGCGATCCACACCGACACCCTCAACGAGTCGGGCTTCGTCGAGACCACTCTCGGCGCCTTCAAGGGTCGCACCATCCACACCTATCACACCGAAGGCGCCGGCGGCGGCCACGCCCCGGACATCATCAAGGCCTGCGGTTTCCCCAACGTGCTGCCGAGCTCGACCAACCCGACCCGGCCGTTCACCCGCAACACCATCGACGAACACCTGGACATGTTGATGGTCTGCCACCACCTCGACCCGAGCATCGCCGAGGACGTGGCCTTCGCCGAAAGCCGCATCCGCCGCGAGACCATCGCCGCCGAAGACATCCTCCACGACCTGGGCGCCTTCTCGATGATCAGCTCCGACAGCCAGGCCATGGGCCGGGTCGGCGAGGTCATCACCCGCACCTGGCAGACCGCCGACAAGATGCACCGCCAGCGCGGCCCGCTGCCGGGCGACGGCGCCGGCAACAGCAACTTTAGGGTCAAGCGCTACATCGCCAAATACACCATCAACCCGGCGATCACCCACGGCATCAGTCATGAAGTGGGCTCCATCGAAATCGGCAAATGGGCCGACCTGGTGCTCTGGCGCCCGGCGTTCTTCGGGGTCAAGCCAACGCTGATCCTCAAGGGCGGGGCCATCGCCGCCAGCCTGATGGGCGACGCCAACGCCTCGATCCCGACCCCGCAGCCGGTGCATTACCGGCCGATGTTCGCCAGTTACGGCGGCAGCCGGCACGCCACCAGCCTGACCTTTATCAGCCAGGCCGCGCTGGAGGCCGGGGTGCCGCAGCAACTAGGGCTGAAAAAGCAGATCGCGGTGGTCAAGGGCTGCCGCGACGTGCAAAAGACCGACCTGATCCACAACGACTACCTGCCGGATATCGAGGTCGACCCGCAGACCTATCAGGTCAAGGCCGACGGCGTGCTGCTGTGGTGCGAGCCGGCGGACGTGTTGCCGATGGCCCAGCGCTACTTTCTGTTCTAGAAACCTGGATCCAACGGGCGCCCATGCGGGCCGCCCAACGGTCAGCAAAGCCGGACGTCTTGCCGTGTTGAACGGCTCAA
Organism: Pseudomonas sp. GW531-T4; assembly: GCF_017349615.1. NCBI lineage: Bacteria > Pseudomonadati > Pseudomonadota > Gammaproteobacteria > Pseudomonadales > Pseudomonadaceae > Pseudomonas > Pseudomonas sp. GW531-T4. Next base: position 54,459 of record NZ_JACMZT010000016.1, on the reverse strand, counting down.
TCGCGGCTAGAATTCGACAGGCCGTTCTCACTCTTGCTGCCTGACAAGGTTCCCGGCCATGCGTCTACCCGACTTCATCGTGCAACAGGTTGATCGAATCGTTGATGAGTGGGAGCAATTCGCCCGATCCATCGCCCCCGAAACCGACTCCCTGACCCGCCTGCAATTGCGCGACCATGCCAAGTCCATCCTGCTGGCCGCCGCTCGCGACATGCGCACCGCCCAGACCGCCAGCGAACAGGCGGCCAAGGCCAGGGGCGAAGGCCCGGAGAAGACCCCGAGCCTCGACGAGGCCGCCGCCAGCCATGGCGAATTGCGCCACAACGTCGGCTTCGACCTGGTACAGATGACCTCGGAATTCCGCCACCTGCGCGCCTGCGTGATCCGTCTCTGGGTCACCAGCCTGGAGTCGCCGCAGCTGGCCTATTTCCAGGACATGATCCGTTTCAACGAAGCCATCGACGAGGCGCTGGCCGAATCCACCACGGCCTATGCCGAGCAGGTCAACCGCTCGCGGGATATCTTCCTGGCGATTCTCGGCCACGACCTGCGCGCGCCCTTGCAGGCGGTGAGCATGTCCACCGAGATGCTGGCGCGCAAAGTCGCGCTGGACGCCGATGCGCTGGCCTATGTGTCGCGGATCAAGAGTGGCGCCAGGCATATGGCGGCGATGGTCGGCGACCTGCTGGAGTTCGTGCGCAGCCGCCTGGGCAGCAGCCTGCCCATCGAGCCGGCGCCCATGGACATGGCCAGTGCCATCAAGGCAGCCATGGACGAAGCCTGCGCCGGCCAGCCGGACTGCACACCGGCGCTGAACTTCCATGGCGACAGCCATGGCATCTGGGATCGCGGGCGTATCGAACAGATGCTGCAGAACCTGATCGGCAATGCCCTGCAGCATGGCAGCAACAGTCGCACCGTGACCGTGACCCTCACTGGCAGCGCCGAGCAGGTGCTGCTGACCATCCACAACTACGGCCCGCCGATTCCCAAGGAAGCCCTAGGCACCCTCTTCGATCCCCTGGTGCGCAGTGCCAACGAAGAGCTCGGCAGCCCTTCCACCAGCCTCGGCCTGGGCCTGTTCATCGTCAAGGAAGTGGTTACCGCCCACCAGGGCAGCATAGAGGTCAGCTCCAACGAGAGCGATGGCACCACCTTCACCGTGACCCTGCCACGAGTATCCCGCGCCGAATCGTTGTAGCCGCCAACACAGAACCCCGTAGCCGCTGCCCATGCTTCTGTAGGAGCGGCCGGTCGACGCGCCATTGCTCGCGATGGACGATGCCCGAGCCTTCCAACCGCTATAGAGACGAACGCACCGTAGCCGCTGCCGAGCCCGCGAGGCTGCGATCGAGGACGAAGTCCTCGCAAAGCCTGGGCATGGGGTGTGTCTGGAAGAACGGGTTGCCCGGTTTTGCGACCGCTTCGCGGCCGATCGCAGCCTCGCGGGCTCGGCAGCGGCTACAACATCACCACCCATGCCTCCGTAGGAGCGCGATGAACGATAACGCGCAGTCTCAGTCGGCGAGCAGGCGCCCCAGGCGCTGCTTGAGCATCTGGTTTTCCGTGCGCAACTCGCGGACTTCGTCGAGCAGTTCCAGCGCCAGGGCGACGCCTTCCCACTCCAGTTCCAGGTCGCGCCGCAACTTGGCGGCGCGCTTGGCGACCGCCAGTTCATAGTCGGTGAAGCGCCAGTCGCGGGGCGCCGCGCCATGGGGATCGAGGATCCCGTGCTCGACGATTTCCATCACATAGGCGGCCGGCAGATCGGCCACCTCGCAGAACTCTTCCATATCCAGCTGAACGATCAGGGTGCTCATGGTCAGCGACTCCTATGTTCCAGATCAGAATGGGTTGCGGATCAGAAATGCTCCCGCGGGTTGAAGGCGGCCTTCTTCGCCAGCTCCTGCCACAACGCCTTGACGTCGTCGCCGCAAGCCTTGGGCATCACGGCCTTGAGCTGCACGAACAGATAACCGCGATGCCCGGCCTTGTTCAGCAGGCCATGGCCCTTGGCGCGCATGCGCTGGCCATTCTGGCTGCCGGCCGGCACCTTGAGGTTGATCTTGCCGGTCAGGGTCGGCACCGCGACCTCGGTCCCCAGCGCCAGCTCCCAAGGGGCCAGCGGCAGGGTGATGATCAGGTTCTCGCCCTCGATATCGAACTTCGGATGGGGCGCGAAACGAATGGTCAGGTACAGGTCGCCATTGGCCCCGCCGCCGACACCGGGCGCGCCCTGGCCCTTGAGGCGGATGCGCTCGCCGTCGGCGACGCCGGCCGGGATCTTCACGTTCAGGCTCTTGCTGGTGTTGCTGACATGCTGCCCGGCGGCGTTGTACTGCGGCACCTTGAAGCTGACCTTCTTCGACTCGGCCGACAGGGTTTCTTCCAGGAAGATCGGTAATTCCATTTCCACGTCTTGCCCCCTGCGCCCGGCGCTGCGCGATTGCCCACCGCCGAAACCCGGCCCGCGGTTGCCGAAGATCGAACTGAAGAAGTCCGAAAAGTCCCCGCCATCGCCGAAACCGCCCGCATCCGCGCGGCCTTTCCAGCCCGGTGGGCCCTGGAACGGCTGGCCGTGCTGGCCATAACGCCGCAGGTCGTCGTATTCGGCCCGCTTGTCCGCGCTTTTCAGCGCTTCATAGGCTTCCGACGCGTCCTTGAACTTGGCTTCGGCGTCTTTTTCCTTGCTGACATCGGGGTGGTATTTGCGCGCCAGCTTGCGATAGGCGGCCTTGATCGCCTTGTCGTCCGCCGTCGGCTCCACCCCGAGAATCTTGTAATAGTCTTTGAAGTCCATCTAAGGATCACCATCCGTTATCAATGTGGCGCGGCGGGACGTACAGCATGCACTCTTGAGCAGCGTCAAGGCTGATCGATCTCAATACTGTGACTCACGCGGCGCAGCAGAAGTTTATCGGCAGCTGGCGGCGGTTCTTGCGACCGCCCGATGGCTGCCAGGCCCATGCCTGCAAGTTTGGGGTAAAGAATAGTCTTTCAAGGCTTGCGGGTTTCGATTTAGCGGATAGTCGGCCTTCGATTCTGCGAACGACTGGCATACACTGCGCGGCCGTTTTTTCCAACCGGAACTCGAAAGACATGAAAAACGCATCTGCGGCCCGTGCCTGCGGTATCGACTTCGGCACGTCCAACTCCACGGTCGGCTGGCTGCGCCCCGGCATGGAAACGCTGATTGCGCTGGAAGACGACAAGATCACCCTGCCGTCGGTGGTCTTCTTCAACATCGAAGAACGCCGTCCGGTGTATGGCCGCCTGGCGCTGCACGAGTACCTGGAGGGCTACGAAGGCCGGCTGATGCGCTCGCTGAAGAGCCTGCTGGGCTCCAAGCTGATCAAGCACGACACCAGCGTGCTGGGCACGGCGATGCCGTTCAAGGACCTGCTGGGCCTGTTCATCGGCCAGCTCAAGAACCGCGCCGAAGCCGCCGCCGGCCGGGAGTTCGAGGAAGTGGTACTGGGCCGCCCGGTGTTTTTCGTCGATGACGATGCCGCCGCCGACCAGGAGGCCCAGGACACCCTGGTGGAAGTGGCGCGCAAGCTGGGCTTCAAAGAAGTCTCCTTCCAGTACGAGCCGATCGCCGCGGCCTTCGACTACGAGTCAACCATCGAACGCGAAGAGCTGGTGCTGATCGTCGACATCGGCGGTGGTACTTCCGACTTCTCCCTGGTGCGCCTGTCGCCCGAGCGCCGTGGCCTGGACAACCGCCACGAGGACATCCTCGCCACCGGCGGCGTGCACATCGGCGGGACCGATTTCGACAAGCAGTTGAGCCTCCAGGGCCTGATGCCGCTGTTCGGCTACGGCAGCCGGATGAAGAGCGGCGCCTACATGCCCACCAGCACCCACATGAACCTGGCGACCTGGCACACCATCAACTCGGTGTACTCGCAGAAGTCCCAGCTGGCCCTGGGCAGCATGCGCTACGACATCGAAGACACCGGCGGCATCGACCGCCTGTTCAAGCTGATCGAGCAGCGCGCCGGACACTGGCTGGCGATGGAGGTGGAAGAGACCAAGATCCAGCTGACCCACGCCGACAACCGCGTGGTGCCCCTGGACCGTATCGAGGCGGGCCTGAGCGTGGACCTGAGCCGGGCGCTGTTCGAGTCGTCCATCGACAGCCTGCTGGAGCGCATCCGCGGCAGCGTCACGCAGCTGCTGGGCGATGCCAATGTCGGCGTCGGCCAGGTCGATACGGTGTTCTTCACCGGCGGCTCCAGCGGCATCCCGGCCCTGCGCCAGAGCGTCGCGGACATGCTGCCCAACGCACGCCACGTCGAAGGCAACATCTTCGGCAGCATCGGCAGCGGCCTGGCCATCGAAGCGAAAAAACGCTACGGCTAAACGCCCCCCCTGTAGCCGCTGCCGCAGGCTGCGATAAGGTCCGCAGGACCTTCAGCGATTTTGAGATCGCTACGGCCTTCGGCCGATCGCAGCCTTCGGCAGCGGCTACAGGGATAGCGTCAGCTCAAACCAACCCCGCCTGCTTCAATTCACTCTTCAGGTAGGCGTAATAAATCGGCCCGGCCACCACCCCCGGCAGGCCGAACGCCGCCTCGAACACCAGCATCGCCAACAGCAATTCCCAGGACTTGGCACTGATCTGCCCGCCGACGATCCGCGCGTTGAGGAAGTATTCCAGCTTGTGGATAAAGATCAGGTAGCCCAGCGCCGCCGCGGCCACCCAGATCGACAGCGACATGCCGACGATGGTGATCAGGGTGTTGGAGATCAGGTTGCCGATCACCGGCAACAGCCCCAAGAGGAAGGTCAGCACGATCAGGGTCTTGGTCAGCGGCAGCTTGACGCCGAACATCGGCAGGATCAGCGCGAGGAAGATCCCGGTGAAGAAGGTGTTGAGCAGGGAAATCTTGATCTGCGCGAACACGATGTTGCGAAAGGCCTGGACCAGCAGGTGCAGGCGGTCGAACAGCGCGGCCGCCAGCGGCTTGCGCTTGGTCAGGTCGGGCACGCGCTGCAAGGCGATGATCGCCCCCAGCACCATGCCGATCAACAAGGTCACGAACATGTGCGCCGCGTCCTTGCCCACCAGTTGCAGCTCGCTCAGGTGCTTGCTGGCCCAGGCGCCGATGGCCACCTGGAACTCCGCCGCACTGGCCGGCAGATAGGAGTCGAGGAACGGCGGCAACTGGCCGCGCGCCTTGTCCACCACCGCCATGAATTTGTCCAGGGAAGCCCCCGGATTTTCCGCTTCGTGCAGCAGGAAGCTGATGGCGCCGGCGAACAGCAGCGTCAGCACGCTGACCACCAGGGTGCCGAGCAGGGCCACCGCCAACCAGCGCGCCCGCCGACCTTCGATCAGCCGTTGCAATTGCGGGGTGAGCATGTTGACCAGTTCGAACACCAGCAGGCCCGCCAGCAGGCTCGGTAATAGCCGCAACGGTATTACCAGCAGCAGGCCGCCGAAGATGATCACCCAACTGAACAACAACAGATGACGCTGAGAAAACGTTGGCATACAGCCTCAAACAAACAGCGTGAAAGGATTGGCAGTCTGCCAGCGTTGCACTGACGATGCGAGGCCGACAGGCGCGGGTTTGCTGGCGATCAACGATACAGAGTGTGTCAGGCAAACTGCCGCGACCGGATCGTGAACAAGCTCGCGCCTGCGAGGGAAAAGGTTATTGCTTCTTCAGGCAGGTGCTCATGAAGGTCTTGCGTTCGTCGCCCTTGAGGGCTTTGGCGGTGGCGTCGGCGTTGCAGGTCTTCATCCGTTCCTGCGGGGTGGACGGGGTTGCCGCGGCAGCCGGGGTGGCTTTCAGGCAGGTGCTCATAAAGGCTTTGCGTTCATCGCCCTTGAGGGCTTTGGCGGTGGCGTCGGCGTTGCACGTGGTCATCTTGTTCTGCTGGGCGGTGGCGGCAAATCCTTGGGAACAGAGCAGCAGGCCAACCATCAACAAAGGGATACGCAGCATCTTCATGGAGTTTTCTCCTTGTTACCGCACCGACGGGCGCGGCCTCCAGCGCAGTGTAGACAAACCCTGTTACAGGTTCACCTGTTCTGTAGGCTGGTGCGCCGGTACTGCTCGGGCGTGCAGCCGGCCTGGCGCTGGAACATCGCGATAAACGCCGAGGCGCTGCTGTAGCCCATGTCGAACGCCACCTCCTGGACACTGCGCGCACTGTCCAGCGCCTCGATGGACGCCAGGAAGCGCAGGCGCTGGCGCCACTCGCCGAAACTCATGCCCAGCTCGCGCACGAATTGCCGGGCCAGGGTGCGTTCGCTGACATGGATCTGCCGCGCCCAATCGGCCAGCGCGCGGTTATCCCCCGGGGCGGCCTGCAATGCCTCCAGCACGCCGAGCAAGGCCGGGCTGCTGGCATAAGGCAGGTAACCGTCATGCACCGGCGCCTGCTGTAACTGGTCGAGCATTACCTGGGCCAGGCGGCTGTCCGTTTCCTGCTCGGGGATCTGTACGTCGCGCGCGGCGAAGTCCTTGAGGATCGCCTTGAGAATGTCGCTGATGGCCAGGGTGCAGGCCTGCTGCGGCAGCACCCGGCACAGCTCCGGGACCAGGCACACGGCGCGGTATACGATCGGCTGCGGGCTGTAGAAGCTGTGCTCGGTGTCCGGCGGAATCCAGATGGCGTACTGCGGCGGCGACATGAAGCGCTGGCCGGCGATCTCCATGTGCATCACGCCGTGGGCCGAATACTCCAGGCAGCCCCAGGGATGACGATGCTCCAGCGCATGGCTGTGGGCGTCGAAATCGGCGTAGCGGAAGTACACCGGGGCCGGCAGACCGCTGAAGGGCAGCAGGTCGATGTGTTTTTTGCTCATGCTGTCCGGATTCAAGGGTGGGTTGTCTGGATCGAAGTATAGGCTTTGATCCAGACAGAGGGATAATCACCCTTCATCAACGTTCTGGTTTTTCCTCATGCAATACGCTTATCCGTTACTGGCCGTCTTTATCTGGGCCGGCAATACCGTCATCAATAAGCTGGCGGTCGGGGCGATCTTCCCCGCGGAGATCGGTTTCTATCGCTGGCTGCTGGCCGGCCTGCTGTTCACACCGTTCATGCTCAAGGCGGTGGTCGCCCACTGGGCGGTGATTCACCCGAACCTGGGCAAGATCTTCATCCTCGGCGTGCTGGGCATGGCGGTGTACCAGAGCCTGGCGTACTTCGCCGCGACACTGACCTCGGCCACCAACATGGGCATCATTCTTTCGCTGATGCCGCTGATGTCGCTGGCCATGGCGATCGCCAGCCTCGGCCAGCGCCTGACGGCCGGTGCCCTGGTCGGTGCGGTGCTGTCGTTTGCCGGGGTGCTGGTGGTGGTGTCGTCCGGCAGCCTCGAGGTGCTGCTGGAACACGGCGTGAACCTGGGCGACGCGATGATGCTGATCGCCACCCTGGCCTACGCGATCTACAGCACCCTGCTGAAAAAATGGCAGCTGCGCCTGCCGCCGCTGGTGCTGCTGTACCTGCAGGTGCTGGTGGCCGTGGTGGTGCTGTTTCCGCTGTTCTTGGCCTCGCCGAAAACCGGCCTGACCCTGCACAACATTCCCCTGGTGCTCTACGCCTGCCTGCTGGCCTCGATGCTCGCGCCGCTGGCCTGGATGCAGGCCGTGGTGCGCCTGGGGCCGAGCCGCACCACGCTGTTCTTCAATCTGCTGCCGCTGATTACCGCGCTGATCGCCGCCGTGGTGCTGCATGAACAGCTGGCGCTGTATCACCTGGTGGGTGGGATGCTGACCCTGGGCGGGGTGATCCTGTCGGAACGCTGGACCACGGTGCTGGGGCGCAAGGTCAGCGTCGCCTGACAGATCGTCATCGCGAGCAAGCTCGCTCCTACAGGGGATGGCTCGATCCTGTAGAGCGAGCTTGCTCGCGATAAATCTCAAAACCGCCACATCCCTCTCTGGCTATACCCCCGCTGCTTTCAACCGCTGCGCATGCTCGACGAACAGCCGGATCGGCTCCGCGCCCCGGCCCACCAGCCCCAGGGACTGGTTGACGATATCGAAATGATCCAGGGGGTAATCGTCGCCAATCACCGTGCCCAGGTGCGAGCTGTAGCGGCCGACCATGCCATCGCACTGCCCGGCTTCGCGGACGAAGGTCCTGGCGAACAGCCGGCAGCTGCGATTGGTGCCGTCGAACAGGTTGCGCCCGCGATTGGTCTTGCCCGGCTGCAAGGTGCCGGACCAGGAGTAGTAACGCACCCCGTTGACCTCTTCCGGCCCTTGCCCGCCCCAGGTCTCCGGCAGGCCCTGGGGATACTGGCGGTTGAACAGCGCCACGCCTTCGCTGGTCAGCGAGCGGTGCGAGGCATGGATATCCGCCGGCAGCTTCGGCCCGCGATAGCCGGTGTCCAGCCAGCTCATCAGCACGGCAATCACCCGCAGGATAAAACTCAGCACCCGCCCGCGCAGGGTATCGATGGAATGGTGGCGTTCGATGTAGTCGGCCAGCTCCGAGCCATGATTGGGCCCGGCGACCGAGGTCACCGAGGCCACCCAGTCCGGGCGTTTGGCCGCGGCATAGCGGGCGGTGAGCGCCCCCTGGCTGTGGCCGATCAGGTTGACCTTGTCGGCGCCGGTTTCGCGACGGATCTCCTCGATCCGCGCCAGCAACTGCTCGCCGCGCACCTCAGTGCTATGCAGCGGCGAAACCTGCACCGCAATCACCGTGGCCCCGCCGCGGCGCAACGCCGACTCGATGCCGAACCAGTAGGAGTACAGCACCAGCCGGATAAACCCCAGCATGCCGGGGACCAGGACCAGCGGGTAACGCGTGGCAAGCTCTTGGGACATGGGAACATCCTTGTGATCGGACTTGTATCAGGGACCGCGGCGCCCGAGGCTGGATGTCGGCAGCAGCCAAGAGCATCGACAGCCAAGATGACAGCTTCACGACCACTGTATGACATTCCCCCGAGGCTAACGCGAGCAAGCTCGATACAGGGGATTGGCAATAAATGGATCGCCCCGGGTCTGTAGGAGCGAAGCTTGCTCGCGATAGCTCCGGTTCAGGCAATGGATTTCTTCCAGTAGAACTGAAGCGGGTTTGGGGCTGCTGCGCAGCCCATCGCGAGCTTCGCTCCTACAAGGGATAGGCTATTTCAACCCCACCACCCCGGCCACGATCAGCCCCACCGACACCAGCTTGACCAGCGTCAGGCTCTCCCCCAGCAAGGCAAAACCGAGGAACACCGTGCCCAGGGAACCGATGGCGGTCCAGATCGGGTAGGCGATGCTCACCGGCAGTTCACGCATCGCCAGGGTCAGGAAGTAGATGCCGCCCAGCGCGGCCACCACCGTCAGCAGCGACGGCCAGAGCCGGGTGAAACCCTCGGCGTACTTCATGCCCATGGCGAAGGTGACTTCGAAGGCGGCGGCGATCAGCAAGAACAGCCAGGCCATGTCGCCTCCTCAGAAGGTCCGTGCCAGCGCCAGCAGGCGTTGCTCGGCTTCGGCGCAGGACACCTGGAACGTGCGCTCGGCCGACTCCTCGCCTTCGGCCGCGACCACCGTGACGTCCTCGATGCCGATAAAGCCCAGCGCGGTACGCAACCACGGATCGGCGTGGTTCATGGCTTCCAGCTCGCCACCCGGACCAAAGCCGAAGCCGCCGCGACTGGTGACGATCAGCGCTTTCTTGCCCCGCACCAGCGGCTCGTACTGGGCGATACCGTTGTCCTGCACGGTATTGAAGGTCAGGCCCAGGCGCACGATCTGGTCGACCCAGGCCTTGAGGCCGCTGGGCACGCTGAAGTTGTACATCGGCGCCGAGATCACCAGCAGCTCATGCTCCAGCAACTCGGTCACCAACTCGTCGCTCAGGGCCAGGTCGGCCTGCATCGACAAGGGCCGCGCCTGCGGCTCGGGATAAAACGCCGCGGCGACGAAGGCCTCGCTGACATGGGGCAGCGAAGCGCGGCCGACTTCCCGACGGGTCAGCTGGCCCTGGGGATGGGCCTCGAGCCAGGCCTGGAGAAAGCGTTCCGTCAGCCGCCGCGAATGGGAGCGTTCGCCACGGGGGCTGCCATGTACTGCTAGAATTCTGCTCATCTGTCATTCCTCATCCTGGATCATTCTGGAAGACCGTAAAAAGCCTTCCTGGGCGGGAATAAAGCTATTGATGCCGGCCCCATGGAACAAATGAGCAATAGTTGATCAGGATGAATCCATTTCACCCATAAGGTGACCCTGTATGTTTGCCAACCTGCCGCTGACCGCTTTGCGCGCCTTCGAATCGGCGTCCCGGCTCTTGAGTTTCAAGGCCGCTGCCGAGGAGCTGTCGGTCACGCCCACGGCGATTTCCCACCAGATCCGCTCCCTGGAAAGCTGGCTGGGCGTGCCGCTGTTCCAGCGCCTGCCACGCCAGGTGCGCCTGACCGAATGCGGCGAGCGCCTGTTCCACAGCCTGCACGGCGCCTTGCTGGAAGTGGCGCAGAGCGTCGACAGCCTGCGCCCGCAACGCAGCGGCGCGAACCTGATGATCTCCACCACGCCAGCCTTCGCCGCGCTGTGGCTGGTGCCGCGCCTGGGGCGTTTTTATGCCCGGCACCCGAACATCAACCTGCGCCTGGACACCAATTGCGAGGTCATCGACCTGCAGCAGGACGCGAGCGTCGACCTGGTGATCCGCTACAGCCTGGACGACTACCCGAACCTCTATGGGCTGTGCCTGTTCGACGAGTGCTTCGCGGTCTACGGCTCGCCGGAACAGGTGGCCCTGGCCCGCCAGCAAACGCCGACGCTGATCAGCGTGCGCTGGCACAACTCCAAGCTCTATGCCCATGGCTGGGAGGCCTGGTGCGACAAGGCGCAGGAAAGTTGGATGCGGGATCGCCCGGTGTTTCGCGAATACGACGAGGAGCACTACGCCCTGCAAGCGGCCATTGCCGGCCAGGGCCTGGTGCTGGCCAGCAATATCCTGGTGTCGGAGAGCGTGACCAGCGGCCTGCTGGTGCCGTATCGCCCGCAGATCCATGTCGACGGTGCAGGCTACAGCGCCTTGTGCGTGCCCGGGCGCGAACGGCATCCGCCGGTGCGGGCGTTTTTCCAGTGGTTGCGCGAAGAGGCCCAGGCGGCCGGACATCCGATGCTCACCGCCGGCTGAGGCCCGCCGAACAGGTAGGAGCGAGGCTTGCCCGCGATTCAGACGCCGCGAAGTGCCTGTAATACCGCGTTATCGTTCATCGCGAGCAAGCTTCGCTCCTACACTGGATGCGTGGGGCCATCCTCCCCGTAGGAGCGAGGCTTGCCCGCGATTCAGACGCCGCGGAGTGCCTCTAGTACCGCGTTATCGTTCATCGCGAGCAAGCTTCGCTCCTACACTGGATGCGTGGGGCCATCCTCCCCGTAGGAGCGAGGCTTGCCCGCGATTCAGGCACCGCGAAGTGCCTGTAATACCGCCTTATCGTTCATCGCGAGCAAGCTTCGCTCCTACACTGGATGCGTGGGGCCATCCTCCCCGTAGGAGCGAGGCTTGCCCGCGATTCAGGCGCCGCGGAGTGCCTGTAGTACCGCGTTATCGTTCATCGCGAGCAATCGAGCGTCGACCGGCTGCTCCTACAGAAAAGCGGGCCTTAGCGGGTCGGCTTGACCGCCACCGGCGCCTTGCCCGAGCGCATCTGCTCGAGCAGCGGCGCGCACTGGTTCGGCTCGCCACCGCTCGGCGCCACCAGCGCCAGCAACCCGGCCGCCGGCCCGGCGATCACCCCCAGCGCCACCATGCCGGCGCCGCGCAACATCAGCGGCACGGCCTTGACCCCGGCCTCCGGCTTGATGAACTTGCCTTGCACATAGAGCGGCGAGCGCAGGGAGAACAGACGCAGGCCCTTGGACTCAGGTGTGATGGTCAGGTCCAGTTGCTCGCTGGCCATGTTCGCGGTGCCGTCGATGTAGACGATCGCGTTCTCGGTATCGAACACGAACAGACGACTGGTGGCCAGGCCGGTCTTGATGCCGAAGTCGGCGGCGGCGCAATTGATCTTCACTTCCTTGTCGCCAAACATCTTGCCGATCACATAGTTGCCGACGTTGAGCCCGGCGATCTCCATCAGGCTGCGGCTGATGGCACCGTCGTTGATCAGCATCTTCAGCTCGCCGTTGGCGCTGCCGAGCAGGGCCGCCACCGAATTGCCGCGCCCGGCGATATCGGCATCGCCGTTGAGTTCGCCGAAGCTGGTTTTCATCAGCTCGAAGGTCGGGAACAGCTGCTTGAGCTTGAAGTTGCGCGCAGTCAGTTTGGCCCGGCCTTCCAGCGGCGCGGCCTGGCCATTGAGGCGAATCTGCGCATCCAGCTTGCCGCCGGCCACGCCGAAACGCAGCGGCTCCAGGCTCAGGCGCCCGTCGTCGAGCACCAGATGGGTGTACAGGTCGGTGAAGGGCAAATCGGCGCTTTGGACGATGCGCTTGCCGGTGAATTCGACATCGGCGTCCATGTCACGCCAGCGCTCGGTGCGGAACGCTTCCACCGGCAGCACCTTGTCCGCCGGTTGCTTGCTGTCGCCACCACGGGCCTTCTGCTCGGCATTGGAGTCGGCACCGATCAGCGGCGCCAGGTCGCTGAACAGCAACTGATTGGACACCAGCGCGCCGGTCAGCTTGGGTCGCGGCTGGCTGGCGACGTAGGTCAGGTTGCCATGAATGTCGCTGTCGCCGATCTTGCCGTTGAAGTCCTGGTACTGGAACTTCGCCCCGGCCGGATCGCGCAGCTGCGCGCTCAGGTGACCATCGGTGGCATAGGCCGGCGAGTCCGGCAGGGTCACGCCGGTCAGCGGGTACAGGTTGCCCAGGCTGGTGCCGGCGAGCTTCATGCGCAGATCCAGCGCGCCGAGGTTCAGCGGGTCGGTCAGGGTGCCGGCCAGTTCGACGCGGGTATCGCCGATCATTGCCTGGACCTGCAGCGGGAACGGCTTGCTCGCATCCTGCAGCGCCAGCAGGCCGCCGATCTTGCCGGAGCCGGCCAGGGCCTGCCCGTGATACTGCCCCTTGGCCTTGAAGGCAAAGGCGTAGGACTGGGGAGCTGCGCCCTTCTCCTCGGCTTTCTTCGCCGCCTTGTCGCCAACGATGTCGCTGAACGGAATCGGCTTGCCCAGTGGGTCGATCAGCAGGTCGAGGCGGGTTTTCAGGTTTTGGTCATTGAGGATGACATGCCCTTTGTCGAAGCCGATGGCGCCGATGTCCACCACCCAGTTGGAGGGTTCGGCGTTCGGGTCTTTCGGGTCGAACTGGAAAGTCCAGTTGGCGCGGCCGTCGGCCAGGCGCTCGAGGGCGGCATTCGGCTCGGTGAGGTCGATACGCGGAATGCGCACGCGCTGCGCCAGCAATGCCAGGGGTGAAATGCGCAATTCGACGCGCTTGAGGCTGACCATCTGCGGCGCCTTGGACCACTCGGGGTTGCCTAGGGTCAGGTCTTCGGCCACCACGTGCGGCCAGGGCACCCAGGCCCGCCAGCCGCCTTCGTCGAGTTCGCGCTGCCAGATCACCGCCAGGTTGCCGTTGATGGCGAAGGGGCGATGCAGTTCTTCGGAGACTTTGGCATTGAGGGGCGGCTTGATCCGGTTCCAATCGAAGAACGCGATGATCAGTACCAGCACGGCCAGCAGCAGGAAAAGGCTACCGACTGTCCAGGCGAGAATTTTACGGGTGCGCGTCATGCACAGGGCTCCTGACTGCTGACGGGCGCCTGGATGGCGACGCCCTTATGAACTGCCGGGGTTGAAATCCACCGGTCATGGAAACTAGGACTGACAAACGGCCCGCAGGTTTAACCCAAAAGCCGCGACTCAGACACAAAAGCACGGATTTTTCTGACCGAAGCGCCAGCTTGGCGTTACCGCCGCCGCACTTTTGCGAGGCGCAGATGGGTCGAAAATACCCACCCCGGTGCAAAACCCTTCTTCGAAAACGCCCGTTCTAGAGCCCTCGGGCCGAACAATCAATTCTGTTGATTATTACCATTGTCTTTATGAACTTTTATATCGATTTAGCGCGCGTAACATTGGCTCCGTACCCACTTTATCGCCCTTCCAAGGAGCAACTCATCATGAAACGCCAATTACTGCTTAGCCTGACCCTCTCGATCCTGGCAGCCAACGCTTTCGCCCTGCCAGCCGCTGAACAGGCTACCCCACAAGTCAAAGCAAGCACCTCGGTATTCACCCAGACCCTGGCTGCCGACGGTAGCGACCGCACTCCACAAGGCCAGACCCTGGCTTCCGACGGCAGCGACCGCACCCCACAAGGCCAGACCCTGGCTTCCGATGGCAGCGACCGCACTCCACAAGGCCAGACCCTGGCTTCCGACGGTAGCGACCGCACCCCACAAGGTCAGACCCTGGCTGAAGACGGCTTCGATCGCACTCCCCTGGGCCAAGCTGTAGCTGAAGGCGGCCGTGATCGCCTGGAAGAGAAAGGTCTGGTTTAAGACGGCAACGACCGTTTGGCCTAATGCAACCCAGCTGTGAGTCAAGCCTATGATGCCTCTACAGAAAAGCCCGGTCCCTGGATCGGGCTTTGTTTTTTCCTGAGCTGCGCCGTTTTAGTCCTGCGCTCCACCACTCCGATCCAAGCCTCGCCTTCAATCCACCGCCCCCACCAGGTTCGACGCCGGCAAAGTTGATTTGCTAGAGTGCGCCGCTCTCTTGATCAGAAAACCAGTCAGCCGATGCTGCCCCGCGCCGAACAGAAACAACAGACTCGCAACGCTCTGATGGACGCTGCCCGCCACCTGATGGAATGCGGCCGCGGATTCGGCAGCCTGAGCCTGCGCGAAGTGGCGAAAACCGCCGGCATCGTGCCGACCGGTTTCTACCGGCATTTCGCCGATATGGACCAGCTTGGCCTGGAACTGGTCAGCGAAGTCGGCCAGACCTTCCGCGCAACCATCCGCCTGGTGCGCCATAACGAATTTGTCATGGGCGGCATCATCGATGCCTCGGTACGGATCTTCCTCGACGTGGTGGCGGCCAACCGCTCGCAGTTCCTGTTTCTCGCCCGCGAGCAGTACGGCGGTTCGCTGCCGGTGCGCCAGGCGATCGCCAGCCTGCGGGAAAACATCAGTTCCGACCTGGCGGCCGACCTGACCCTGATGCCCAAGCTGCAACACCTGAACATCGCCGACCTGACGGTGATGGCCGACCTGATCGTCAAAAGTGTGTTCGCCACCTTGCCGGACATCATCGACCCGCCCGCGCAAGCCCTGCCCGAGCACCTCACGCCCCAGGCGAAGATCACCCAGCAGCTGCGTTTCATCTTTATCGGCCTCAAGCATTGGCAAGGGCTGGGCAGCACCGAATAACTCCGCCGCTTCGCTGAACCGCCCCCACCTCCTCCACGCCTTATCTGCCCGCTTTGGCTTGCGCCAGAGCGGCGCTCTGTCGCGCATCAAAAAACAGCACAGCGCACCAAGTCAGTGCTATAAATCAGCTCGAATCCTGAATTTGTAACAAAATAAAACAGAAGCCTGCCCCATTTTCAGGCGCTTCCCCCCTGTTTCCGATCAGACCGGGCGATTGGCAAGGCACTTGCTCTACACCCTGCATCGCTCATAGCTGGAAGCCTTCAAATGCTGGTGATTCATCGCAGAATCGCGCCGCAACCCGACTGGTCCGCCGAGTTGCACCTGACCTTCGAAGCCCGCAGCAAAAGCCGCTTGCGCTGTTTTAGTGCCGACGGCGAAGACGTCGGGCTGTTTCTGGAGCGTGGCCAGCCGCCGCTGCACGATGGCGAATGCTTGCAAGCCGAGGATGGCCGGATCGTGCGGGTCTGCGCGCGTGCGGAAACCCTGCTGCATGTCACCTGCCGCAATGCCTTTGAACTGACCCGCGCCGCCTACCACCTGGGCAACCGCCACGTTGCCCTGCAAGTCGGCGATGGCTGGCTGCGCCTGCTGGACGACTATGTGCTCAAGGCCATGCTCGAACAGCTCGGCGCCAGCACCGCAACCATCGAGGCGCCGTTCCAGCCGGAACACGGCGCCTACGGCGGTGGCCACCATCACTCCCGCCACGGCGACGAGGACTTCAACTACGCGCCACGGCTGCACCAGTTCGGCGTGCGCCCATGAATCCCGCCTGGGCCCTGCTGCGCCTGGCCAGTCCACAGCTGCCGATCGGCGGCTACAGCTATTCCCAGGGCCTGGAGATGGCCGTGGAACAGGCCACGGTCAACGACCCGCACAGCGCCCGGCGCTGGATCGGCGACCAGTTGCTGCTCAACCTGGCGCGCTTCGAAGCGCCGCTGTTGCTGGCCCATTGTCAGGCGGCCACGGACGAGGACTGGGCGCAGCTGTTGCAGCTGTGCCAGGAACATCGCGCCAGCCGCGAAACCCGCGAGCTGCACCAGGAAAGCCGGCAGATGGGCTATTCCCTGCAACAGTTGCTGAACGGCCTGCCGGAGCTGGATGCGCCAGCCCGCGCCTTTCTCGAGCAGATCACCGAGCCACACCTGGCCCTGGGTTGGGCCCTGGCCGCGCGCGCCTGGCGGATCAGCCCGCAGGACGCCCTGGCCGCCTGGCTATGGAGCTGGCTGGAAAACCAGCTGGCGGTGCTGATGAAAACCCTGCCCCTGGGCCAGCAGGCCGCCCAGCGCCTGACCAGCGAACTGCTGCCGCTGCTACAACAGGCCCAGCGCAATGCCTCGAACCTCGACCCCGAACATTACGGCAGCGCCGCCTTCGGCCTGTCCCTGGCGTGCATGGCCCATGAGCGCCAGTACAGCCGCCTGTTCCGTTCATAAGTCCTTTTACTTCGGCGCCTTTTACTTGGGTGTCTTTTATTTTGGAGAGTCGCATGAACACACAACCTCTGCGTGTCGGCATCGGCGGCCCGGTGGGCTCCGGCAAGACCGCCCTGACCCTGGCCCTGTGCCTGGCCCTGCGCGAGCGCTACAACCTGGCAGTGGTGACTAACGATATCTACACCCGCGAAGACGCCGACTTCCTGGTGCGCAACGAGGCCCTGGCGCCCGAGCGCATCATCGGCGTGGAAACCGGTGGCTGCCCGCACACGGCGATTCGCGAAGACGCCTCGATCAACCTCGAAGCGGTGGACCAGTTGAACCGGCGCTTTCCCGGCCTCGACCTGATTCTGGTGGAGTCCGGCGGCGACAACCTGTCGGCGACCTTCAGCCCCGAGCTGTCCGACCTGACCATCTATGTGATCGACGTGTCGGCGGGCGACAAGCTGCCGCGCAAGGGCGGCCCGGGCATCTGCAAGTCCGACCTGCTGGTGATCAACAAGATCGACCTGGCGCCCCTGGTCGGCGCTTCGCTGGAGATGATGGACGGCGATACCCGGCGCATGCGCGGCGGCAAACCGTTCGTCTTCAGCAATCAGAAGACCGGCCAGGGCCTGGAGGAAATCATCGCCTTTATCGAACGCCAGGGACTGCTGACCGCGGCCTGATCGTTATTTTCAAAAGCTCAACAAGGAAGCCTGTCCATGACCCTCAAACGTATTCTCGGCACCCTCGCCCTGCTGCTGACACCGGCCCTGGCCTTCGCTCACCCGGGCCACGGCGACAACGGCCTGATGGCCGGCATCAGCCACCCGATCGGCGGCCTCGACCACCTGCTGGCGATGGTTGCGGTCGGCCTGTGGGCCGCGCAGCAGCAAGGCGCGGCGCGCTGGGCACTGCCCTGCACCTTCGTCGGCACCATGCTGATCGGCGGCGTGCTGGGTTTTGAAGGGCTGAACCTGCCGGCCCTGGAAAGCGGGATCGCCGCATCGGTCCTGGCCCTCGGCCTGGCCGTGGCTTTGGCGGTGCGTCCGCCGCTAAGCCTGGCGGTGGCCGCCACTGCGCTGTTCGCCCTGTTCCACGGTGTGGCCCACGGCCTGGAACTGCCGGACATGTCCAGCCCCTGGACCTATGCCGCAGGCTTCGTCGCTGCCACCGCGGCACTGCACGCGGCCGGTTACGCCGTGGTACGGGTCCTGCCACAGGCCGCCGCGCCGCTGGTACGCCTGGCGGGTGCGGCCTCGGCACTGACCGGTGCCTGGTTACTGGCTGGCTGATGCGCGTCGTTTGAGGCATTTTTTCGCGAGCAAGCTCGCTCCTACAGGAACAGCGCCGTCACTGTAGGAGCTAGCTTGCTCGCGATTACGGGCGCCGGCCCGACACCGCTCCCCGGGGCCTTCTCTGCTACCATGTCGCGCATTCCACCCTGCCGTGACGACGCCAGCCAATGCCCGATGTTTCCAGCCCCGTTTCCCCGTCTGAATCGACCGCCCTATTCAAGGCCGTACAGCAGCATTTCCACACCGTGATCGTGCCGCTCTGGCAGGGGCCGGGCTGGAATCCGGAGCTGGCTTTGCCCTTCGAGGCGCTGGACGCCGAGCATGCCCCGCTGCCGCCGCAACGTTATCGGGCCATGGCCTGCGCCCGGCAGCTGTACCTGTTTTCCAGCCTGATCGGCGATGGCCGTACGCCGCTTGCCCAAGAGCGCGCCGCGGCGCTGTTCCGTTCCCTGCAACGGCACTTCCACGACGCCGAACATGGCGGCTGGTTCTACAGCATCGATGCCCAAGGCACGCCGCTGGACAGGCGCAAAGACCTCTATACCCACGCCTTCATCATCTTTGCCTGCGCCCATTACTGGGCCAAGGTCCGCGAGCCGCTGGTGGAGTCGGTGCTCAACGCCGCGCTGAAAGTGGTGGCCGAGCGTTTTGCCAGCGGCGATGGCCTGTACGAGGCAGTCCTCGCCGAAGACTGGTCGTCCCTGGCCTCCGGTCCGTTGCAGAACCCGCTGATGCACCTGGCCGAAGCCTTCCTCGCTACTCTGGCCGTGCGTGACGACGCCGCCGTGCAAGGCGCATTGCTGGCCTTGTGCGAGGGCATGCAGCAACGCTTCATCGAGCCACAGCATGGGCTGATGATGGAGAAACCGCTGGGGGCTGTGGATAACTGGTTCGAGCCGGGGCATCAGTTCGAATGGTTCTTCCTGCTGCAATCCTCGGCCCTGCTGCGTGGCTGCCCGTTGCAGGCCTCGCTGGAACGGGCCTTTGCCTATGCCGAGCAGGTCGGTGTGGATAACCACAGTGGCGCGGTGAGCGGGATGCTGAGTGTCGAGGGCGGCGTGCTCGACCCGACCCAACGCATCTGGGCCCAGGCCGAATACCTGCGCGCCCTGACCTTGCGCCAGGGCAGCGCCGAACGCCTGCAACACCAGTTGCGGGCGCTGCAAAAACACTTCCTGCATGCCAAGGGCTGGAACGAATGCCTGGACGCCCATGGCGTACTCAGCCGCCGGGACATGCCGTCGACCACGCCTTATCACCTGGCGACCTGTTATCTCGGTCTGGCCGAATACTTCGGCTGATCGTCAACCGCTATCGCGAGCAAGCTTCGCTCCTACAGGATCGCGTGGTCCTTTGTAGGAGCGAGCTTGCTCGCGGTTGAGCACCTGCGCTCAGGAAGGCCTCAGGCAATCCACTTGCGATCGCCGGTAAAGCTGATGGTCAGCCAGCGCGCCGCATCCGCCTTGCCAAGCTGTGTGGATATCTCCTCGCGCAGCGTGTCCAGCGTCGCCACGCCCTGCAACGGATAGTCCGCCGGCAGCACGATGTGAATCTCGATGAACCGCGCCCGTCCATGCTTCTGCACATACGAGATGTAGTCGGCAAAGCCGTGCTCGACTTTCGCCTTGTCCATCACTTGGCGAACCTTGTCATCCAGTTGGTCCGGGACAATTCCCAGTACATCGCGTAACGCTGGCTTGAGAATATTGAGGGCCGGCGCAAGCATGCTCAGGGCCAGCAGGATCAGGATTGACGGGTCGACGTAAGCGGCCCATTGGCCATAACCCTGGGTCTTGAGCAGCAACGCGATGAGAAAGCTCACCAGCAAGCCGACCGAGAGCATCGCGTCCACCAGCCAGCTGACGTTGTCGAACTGGATCAACGAGGATTTCAACGTGCGATTGCGATAACGGACGTAGAAGAAATAGGCGAAGCAGACGACGCTAAGCGCCATCGCAAAAGGGATCACCAGGCCCAGTTCGATCTCACGGCCACCGTTGATGATGCCGAACATACCGCTGAGAAAGGCGTAGATCGCAATCAGCAACAAAAAGCTGCCTTCGATCAGCAGCACCATCGGTTCCAGGTGCCAGAAGCCGAACTGAAAGCGCTGGTTGCTTTCCTTGGCGATCAGCTTGGCGGTGATCAGCATCAGGACCTTGATGACGGTCGCGATCAGCGAAAAAAAACCATCGAACAGAATCGATTGGGAACCGGAAAAAAACCCCGTGACGATCGCGGCGATCGCCACGGCGAACATCAGGATGGTCGATTGTTTGAGCAGTACCTGCTCACCTCGGTTACTCACATTTCCTCCTCGAGAACCTTTGAAATCGCAGCCTTGATGCAAGGCCGCGGTGGGTTGCGGAGCGGGAGTCTACCTTGTGCGGGCTGATTCGGGCCTGAACGGTTGTGTTGCCAAACGCATCGGCAGCGAGGCATGTAGCCGCTGCCGCAGGCTGCGATGGTCCGGGCCACGTTGGTCGCAGGACCTTCAGCGATCTTGAGATCTTGAGATCTTGAGATCCTGCGACCGGTTCCCGGTCGATCGCAGCCTGTGGCAGCGGCTACAGGCGGAGCATTCAGCCCTTGGCGTTGCGCTCGATGGCGAAGCCGGCCCAGGTCTGGCTTACCGGCATCAGCTCCAGGCTGTTGATATTGACGTGGGCCGGCGTGTTGAGCACCCAGAAGATGGTGTCGGCGATGTCCTGCGGCTGGATCGGCTCGGCACCGGCATAGGTGGCGTCATAACGCTCCTGGTCGCCCTTGAAGCGCACCAGGGAGAACTCGCTTTCGCACAGGCCCGGCTCGATGTTGGTCACCCGCACACCGGTGCCTTGCAGGTCGCAACGCAGGTTCAGGGAGAACTGTTTGACGAACGCCTTGCTCGCGCCATACACGTGGCTGCCCGGATACGGGTAGTTGCCGGCGATGGAACCGAGGTTGACGATGCCGGCGCCGCGGCCATGGGCGATCAGCCGTGGCAACAGCAGGCGGGTGCTGTACATCAGGCCCTTGATGTTGGTGTCAACCATGGTGTCCCAGTCGTCCAGGTCGCACTTGGGCGCCGGGTCGACCCCCAGGGCCAGGCCGGCGTTGTTGATCAGCCCGCGCAGCTTGGCGAAGGACGGCGGCAGGTTGGCGATCGCTTCTTCCATGGCCTTGCGGTCCCGCACATCGAGCACCAGGCCGTGCACTTCGGTCTGCTTCGACAGTTCGGCGCACAGGGCGTTGAGACGCTCTTCGCGGCGCCCGGTCAGCACCAGCGACCAGCCGGCCTCGGCAAAACGACGGGCACAGGCTTCGCCAAAACCGGAGGTCGCGCCGGTAATAAACAGGGTGGAAGTCATGGTGTTCTCCTTGCTGGGGCGTCGAACCGCCGTGGAAATGAAAAATCGTTTCGCAGCATGCCCGGCCTGAATCGCAGCGGCAACCGGAGGTTGTGCGAGCCAGGCTATCAGCTTCCCCTGTAGCCGCTGCCGAAGGCTGCGATCGACCTCGAAGAGGGCGTGCTCTTCAAGATCGTTGAAAGGCCCTCCGGGCCTTATCGCAGCCTTCGGCAGCGGCTACAGGGACGCAACTGTACAGAAAACGACCAACACCAGCAAAGCCCCGGCTTTCCTGGCCCGCAGCCATATGCACGCACCTTATCCACAGGACGCTCCACAGTCTTTGGGGGCAAGTGCAAAAGTCTGCAAGCCGCTATCCACAGGGGCTGCAGGCGGTTTTAGAAAGTTTTTTGCTTGACCCGGGCATGGCGTCCATGCAGCCCCGGCCGACGAAGGCGGCCGGGCGGTCAGGCAGGGGATGGCTTCAAGCCAGTAACGACGCTGCCTTGGCGAGTCTTTCCAGAGTTTAGTCACAGACTTATCCACAGGCTTGTCCAGGGTGTTTTCGCCCTTTGCCTGCGACAATAAAAAGGTTGACAACGGCTGCTCGAGGTCCGGCAAAAAAGCCTGATCAAAAAACAATCAACCGCCTGCAGGCCACGCCGATCAAGGCGTACAGCCAGCTACTCCCACGTTACCCACAGCCAGTTCCACAGCAAACGGGGACAAGTCAAAACCGTGGCAAAACAACTATTTGCAGCGTCTTTATGCCGCGCTTTGCCAGCTTGCGCAGAATGTTTTCCACAATTTTCGGTTTCGGCTGTGGACAAGGTCATCCGCTGCCGCCAGCTTCTGTAGGAGCAGCCGGTCGACGCTCGATTGCCCGCGATCAGCTCACCGCATGAGTTCGGTACACCGCGTTATCGTTCATCGCGGGCAAGCCTCGCTCCTACAAGGACAGGATGTGGATAAAAAATGCCCCGGCGGCGCGAACCGGCGGGGCAGGTCTTATCCACAGTACGCAGGCTCAGTGCCCGCCCAGATACGCGTTACGCACCTCCTCGTTGACCAGCAGTTCCTTGCCGGTACCGCTCAGGCGGATCTCGCCGTTGACCATCACATAGGCCCGGTCCGACAGCTTCAGCGCGTGGTTGGCGTTCTGCTCGACCAGGAAGATGGTCATGCCGGTGGAGGCCAGCTCGCGCAGGGTGGCGAAGATCTGCTTCACCACGATCGGCGCCAGCCCCAGGCTCGGTTCGTCCAGCAACAGCAGCTTGGGACGGCTCATCAGCGCGCGGGCGATGGCGAGCATCTGCTGCTCGCCGCCGGACATGGTCATGGCCCGCTGGGTCCGACGTTCCTTGAGCCGCGGGAACAGTTCGAACATGCGCTGCATGTCTTCGGTGGCGTACTTGTCGCCGATGGGGATGGTGCCCATCAGCAGGTTCTCTTCCACCGTCATGTCCGGAAACACCCGGCGCCCTTCCGGCGACTGGGCGATGCCGTTGGAGGCGATGTAGTGCGAGGACTTGTGGGTGATGTCCACACCGCGATAGATGATCTGCCCGGACTCGGCCCGCGGCTGGCCGAAAATCGACATCAGCAGCGTGGACTTGCCGGCACCGTTGGAGCCGATCAGGCTCACGGTTTCACCTTCGTTGATGTGCAGCGAGACTTTCTTCAGGGCCTGGATCGGCCCGTAGTACACGTCCAGGTCCTTGAGTTCGAGGATAGGTGCAGTCGTCATACCAGCTCCTCTTCGTCCGCACCCAGGTAGGCGGCAATCACTTTCGGGTCGTTGCGGATCGCTTCGGGCCCGCCCTCGGCGATCACGTTACCGTGGTCGAGCACCACGATATGGTCGGAAATACTCATCACCATGCCCATGTCATGTTCAATCAGCACCACGGTCAGGTCATGCTCGTCGCGCAGCAGCCGGATCATCGCGCTGAGCGCTTCGGTTTCCTGGGGGTTGAGGCCGGCGGCCGGTTCGTCGAGGCAGATGATCTGCGGCCGGGTGCACATGGCGCGGGCGATTTCCAGGCGGCGTTGCTGGCCGTAGGACAACTCGCCGGCCAAGCGGTTGGCGCAGTCCACCAGGTCCACCACTTCCAGCCAGTAGAAGGCGTGGTCCAGCGCATCGCTTTCGGCCTTCTGGTAACTCTTGGTATTGAGGATGCCGGACAGCAGGTTGCGGTTGACCCACATGTGCTGGGCCACCAGCAGGTTCTCCAGCACCGACATTTCCCTGAACAGGCGAATGTTCTGGAAGGTCCGCGCCAGGCCCGCCCGGTTCACCAGATGGGTACCGCCGAACATCTTGTAGAACAGCCGGCTGGCAAAACGCTTGGGCGACACGAAGTCGGTCACCCGGAACGGCTCGCCCAGCAGCTTGATGACATTGGTCGGCGTGCCCCGGGTATTCAGGGCGATATGCCCGCCCGTGGCCTTGTAGAAACCGGTCAGGCAGTTGAACACCGTGGTCTTGCCGGCACCGTTGGGGCCGATCAGGGCGAAGATGGAGTTGCGCTTGACCTCCAGGCTGACGTCGCTCAGGGCCTTGATGCCACCGAAGTGCATCATCAGGTTCTCGACCTTCAGGATCACTTCATCGCTCATGATGCGCTCCTCTCGGTCAAGGCACCCTTGCGCGGGGTCACGCCGGTGCGGCTGATACGAATCAGGCCCCGGGGTCGCCAGATCATCATCAACACCATGAGGATGCCGAACAGCAGCACCCGGTACTCGGAGAAACTGCGCAGCAGCTCCGGCGCCACGGTTAGCACGAACGCCGCGATCACCACGCCGACGGTCGAACCCATGCCGCCCAGGACCACGATGGCCAGGATCAGCGCCGACTCGAAGAAGGTGAAGGACGAGGGGTTCACGAAGCCCTGGTAGCTGGCGAAGAACACCCCGGCCAGGCCGGCGGTCGAGGCGCCGATGGTGAAGGCCGAGAGTTTCACCAGCACATGGTTCAGGCCCATGGCGCGGCAGGCGATCTCGTCTTCGCGCAGCGCTTCCCAGGCCCGGCCGACCGGCATGCGGGTCAGCCGGTGCTTGATGTAGAGCACCAGCAGCACCACGATGAACAGCACGATGTAGATGAACAGGAATTTCAGGTTGGGGTTGTATTCCAGGCCGAAGAACTCGTGGAACGGCACCCCGCCATCCTTCGCCCGCCGTCCGAACTCCAGGCCGAAGATGGTCGGCGACGGCACCGGCATGCCGTTCGGGCCGCCGGTGAAGGACAGCCAGTTGTTGAGGATCAGGCGGATGATCTCGCCGAAGCCCAGGGTCACGATGGCCAGGTAGTCACCGTGCATGCGCAACACCGGGAAGCCGAGTATGCACCCCGCCAGCGCCGCGGCGAGGGCGGCCAGGGGCAGCACGGTCCAGAAGCCCAGGCCCAGGTACTGGTAACCCAGCGCCAGGCCGTAGGCACCGATGGCGTAGAACGCCACGTACCCCAGGTCGAGCAGCCCGGCCAGGCCAACCACGATGTTCAGCCCCAGGCCCAGCAGCACGTAGATCAGGCCGAGGATGACCACGGTCAGCAGGTACTTGTTGGCGAAGAACGGGAAGACGATGGCGATCACGATCAGCGCCGGGATGATCCAGCGCAGCCGCGACTTGTAGTCCGGCGCCCGCACATGCACACCGGAGCTGCTGCTTTCGAAACCCTGGAGGATCCTCAGGCCCTTGGGCGTCTGCAGGAACAGGCTCAAGGCAAAGCGGCCGATCATCACGATCGCCACTAGCCAGCCGACGCGGGCCGGTTGCAGGTTGAAGCTGTAGCCCTCGAGTACCACACCCACGATAGGACCGAACACGATCAGCGAGATCAGCCCGGCCAGCACGGCGTCGATGACGCTCTTTTTGATATCAATCGGTTTATTGGCAGCAGACATACTTATACCTTCGCCACGAGTGGGCGACCCAGCAGGCCTTGGGGACGGAAGATCAGAATCAGCACCAGCAGCGAGAAACTGAACACGTCTTTGTAGTCGGAGTTGATCAGACCGGAGAACAGCGACTCGGAGATCCCGAGGATGATCCCGCCGAGCATCGCGCCCGGCAGCGAACCGATACCGCCGAGGACCGCCGCGGTGAACGCCTTGATGCCGATGACGAAGCCGGCATAGAAGTCGAACGTGCCGTAGTTCATGGTGATCAGTACACCCGCCAGCGCAGCCATGGCGGCGCCGATGATGAACACGTAGGAAATCACCCGGTCGGTGTTGATCCCGAGGATCGAGGCCATCTTGCGGTCTTGCTGGGTGGCGCGGCACATGCGGCCGAGCTTGGTGTACTTGATGATGTAGGTGAGCAACGCCATGCCGGCGAATGCTGCCACCAGGATGAAGATCTTGGTGTAGGTGAGCTGGACGAAACCGGTGCCGATCTCGACCTTCCAGGCGCCGGCCAGCAGCGTCGGTACACCTTGTTGCTTGGCGCCCTGGCTGATCTGCGCGTAGTTCTGCAGGATCAGCGAGATCCCGATGGCGCTGATCAGCGGCGCCAGGCGGGTGGAGTTGCGCAGGGGTTTGTAGGCGACGCGCTCGATGACCCAGCCGTAGATCCCCGTCACGACGACGGTGAAGACCAGGGTACCGAGAATGAGCAGCGGGAAGGATTCGATGCCGAAGTAGGCCAGCAGAGCCAGACTGATTGCCGCGAGGTAAGCGGAAATCATGTAAACCTCGCCGTGGGCGAAGTTGATCATGCCAATGATGCCATAGACCATTGTGTAGCCGATGGCGATCAGACCATAGACAGACCCGAGGGTCAGTCCATTGATCAGTTGCTGCAGGAAAATACCATCCATAACGCAATCTCACGCATTTGAGAGACTGCACACAGCGGATACGACGGCCTGGGGTTCAACCACCCGCGCAACACGACAGTTGTGCAGCTCTACGAGAAAAGACAGGTACTGCACGGACACGCATGCGGCAGGCCTGCGCCCTCCCCTGGAGGATGGGCCGGCCTGCCCGGACGCTCATGTCACTTCTGTTTTTCCAGCTGGTGGTATTTGCCGTCCTTGTCCCACTGGTAAACCACGTAGTCGGAGACTTTCAGGTCGCCCTTGGCGTCCCAGGTCTTCTCGCCCATCACGGTTTTCACCGGGTTGGCCTTGAGCCACTTGGCGGCGTCTTCGCCCTTGTTGGATTTGGCGCCGTTGAAGCCGGCAGCCAGGGCCTGGACCGACGCGTAGGCATACAGGGTGTAGCCTTCAGGCTCGGTGCCGGCCTTGCGGAAAGCGTCGACCACAGTCTTGCTGTCCGGCAGCAGGCGTGGGTCGGCGCCGAAGGTCATGTACACACCGTCGACGTACTGCGGGCCGCCAGCGGTGGTCACCAGTTCGTCGGTGACGATACCGTCGTCGGACATGAACTTGACGTCTTTCAGGCCCTGCTCGCGCAGCTGGCGGACCAGCGGGCCGGCTTCCGGATGCAGGCCGCCGAAGTAGACGACATCGGCACCGGCGGCGCGGATCTTGGTGACCACGGCGCTGAAGTCTTTTTCGCCACGGGTCAGGCCTTCGTACAGCACCGGCGTCACGCCGCGCTTGCTCAGCTGTGCCTTGGTGGCGTCCGCCAGGCCCTGGCCATAGGTGTCCTTGTCGTGCAGCACCACGACTTTCTTGCCCTTGAGCACATCGACGATGTAGTCGCCGGCGACGATGCCCTGCTGGTCGTCACGCCCGCACATGCGGAACATGGCGGAGAGGCCACGTTCGGTGACCTGCGGGTTGGTGGAGCCCGGGGTGATGGCGATCACGCCAGCTTCGTCGTACACCTCGGAAGCGGGGATGGTGTTGGAGGAGCAGAAGTGCCCGACCACGCCGATCACCTTGTCCTGGTCGACCAGGCGGTTGGCTACGGCCACAGCCTGTTTCGGTTCGCAGGCGTCGTCGCCCTTGACCAGGACGATCTTCTCGCCGTTGACGCCGCCCTTGGCGTTGATTTCGTCAGCCGCTGCCTGTGCACCCTTCATGTACTGCTCGCCAAATGCCGCGTTGGCGCCTGTCATGGGACCCGCTACGCCGATCTTGAGGTCGGCCTGAGCAAACGCAGAAACGCCCAACGCAGCTGCCACTGCGAGGGCCAGAAAGCCTTTCTTGTAAAACGTCTGGGACATGAGGTGGTGCTCCAAGGTTTTTTTAGTTGGCACTGCGACTTCACCGAATGCTCAGAGCAAGGGCCGTGCCATTGGTTTTTTATTCTGAAAAAAGTCGCTCTTTTATTGTTATTTCGACTGTTTCGAGCCCTTTTTTATTGGGCGTGCAACCGTCTAAACCGCGGAAGGTAAAACCCTACAAAACATCAGGCGCAACCCGCCTGCGCCATCATTGCAACCGCGGCGCAAATCAACGTGCAACCAGCCTGTAACAGCCTGCGTAACCGAACTGCACACTACTGGTGCGGGACTGCTACGCCCCGCACCACTACAGGCTAGTCGCTGCGCCGAAAAGCGCCGCACCGTGCAACATATTTCCTCCGTCAGATAACGATGCGCAGGCACTGGCCCGCGTGATACAGCGAGAACCCGGCCTCGTACAGGCAACTGCGCAAGCCCACGCCGGCCAGGGGCTGCATGGGGGCGAAGGGAATCGGCAAGGCCTGAGGATTTCCGTTACACAGGTAATCGGCGAACGCCTTGCCAACCACGGTGCCCGTGGTCACGCCCCGGCCGTTGTAGCCGGTGACGGCCACCAGGCCGGGCGCCGGCTCGAACAGGCGCATCAGGTGATCGGGGGTAAAGGCGATGCAGCCGGTCCAGGTGCACTCCCACTCCACCGTTTTCAGGTAGGGGAAATAATGCTGCTGCACCCGGTCGGCCCAGGCCTTGAGGAACCAGGCCGGCTTCTGGTTGCCATTGCCCAGGCTGCCCAGCAACAGGCGGCCGTCGGCGTCCCGGCGAATGCTGCTGAGCACCTGGCGGGTATCCCAGGAGCCCTGGCCACCCGGCAGGATCCGCTGCGCGGCGTCCTCGGTCAGCGGCCTGGAAGCGACCTGGTAGTAGTAACCGGGGAAGAAATTGCGCCGCAATTCGGTCCAGTCGCCTTCGGTGTAGGCGTTGGAGGCAATCACCACCTGCTCGGCCAGCACCGAGCCTTGCGCGGTCTGCACCGACCAGCGCTGGCCCTGGCGTTCGAGACGGGTCACCGGCGAGTGGTCGAACAGCTGCCCCCCCAGGTCGACCGTGGCCTTGGCCAGGCCACTGACATAGGCCATCGGATTGACCGTGCCGGCCCGGCGATCGAGCAAGGCGGCGGCGATCTTCCGGGTGCCGGTGGCGGTTTCACAGGCCGCCCCGGTCAACAGCTCGACCGGCGCGCCCCGGCGCTTCCACTGGGCTTCCCGGCTGCGCAGGTCGGCCTCGCCCCGAGCGTTGTGCGCCATGTGCAAGGTGCCTTCGCGGCGCAGCTGGCAATCGATGCGGTATTTGTCGATCAGGCTGAACACCAGGGCCGGCGCCGCCCCCAGCATGCGGTTGAGCTGGCTGCCGACCGCCTCGCCGAAACCGGCTTCGATCTCGTCCGGTGGGATCCACATCCCCGCGTTCACCAGCCCCACGTTGCGCCCCGAACCACCGTGACCGGTGCGATGGGCTTCCAGTACACAGACTCTCTTGCCCTGCTCCAGCAGGTGCACGGCGGCCGACAGGCCGGTAAAGCCCGCGCCGATCACGCAGACATCCACCGTGACCTCGCCCTTGAGCGGGGCATTGTCAGGCCTTTGCGGCGTCAGTTTTTCCCACAGGCATTCTTCGCGTAACGACATAGGAGCTCCTTGCGGAGCAGCGGTCAGCTACAAGCGTCAAGCTGCAAGCAACCTCACTTGCAGCTTGTGGCTTGCAGCTTGCCGCTGCTACTCAAAACTGATGCCTTGGGCCAATGGCAACTCCAGCGAGTAGTTCACGGTGTTGGTCTGCCGGCGCATATAGGCGCGCCAGGCATCGGAACCGGATTCGCGGCCGCCGCCGGTTTCTTTCTCGCCACCGAAGGCGCCGCCGATTTCCGCGCCGCTGGGGCCGATGTTGACGTTGGCGATGCCGCAGTCGCTGCCCACCGCCGACATGAACTGCTCGGCCTCACGCACATCGGTGGTGAAGATGCAGGACGACAGGCCTTGCGGCACGGCATTGTTCAGGCGCAGCGCCTCGGCGAAATCGCTGTAGCCCACCACGTAGAGAATCGGCGCGAAGGTCTCGCTGCACACCACGTCGCTCTGCTCCGGCATCTCGACGATCGCCGGCGACACGTAATAAGCGTTGGGGAACTGGTCTTCCAGCTGGCGCTTGCCGCCGAACACCCGGCCGCCCTCGCTCAGGGCCTGCTCCAGCGCATCCTGCATGTTGTCGAAGCTGTGCTTGTCGATCAGCGGGCCGACCAGGTTGCCTTGCAGCGGATGGCCGATGCGCACCTTGGAATAGGCGGCCTTGAGGCGGGTGACGATTTCTTCCTTCACCGATTCATGGGCAATCAGCCGGCGCAATGTCGTGCAGCGCTGGCCGGCGGTACCGACGGCGCTGAACAGGATGGCGCGCACGGCCATGTCCAGATCGGCGCTCGGTCCCAGGATCATCGCGTTGTTGCCGCCCAGTTCGAGGATGCTGCGGGCGAAACGCGCGGCGACTTTCGGCGCCACTTCGCGGCCCATGCGGGTGCTGCCGGTGGCACTGATCAGGGCCACGCGCGGGTCGTCCACCAGCGCTTCGCCGGCGTCGCGCCCACCGATGATCACCTGGCTCAGGTATTCGGGGGCATCGCTGAAGTTCTTCAGCACGCGCTCGAACAACGCCTGGCAGGCCAGGGCGGTCAGCGGGGTCTTTTCCGAGGGTTTCCAGATCACCGGGTTGCCGCAGACCAGCGCCAGGGTGGTGTTCCAGGCCCAGACCGCGACCGGGAAGTTGAACGCGCTGATCACCCCGACGATGCCCAGCGGGTGCCAGGTTTCGCGCATGTGATGGCCTGGGCGCTCGGAGGCGATGGTCAGGCCGTACAGCTGGCGCGACAGGCCGACCGCGAAGTCGCAGATGTCGATCATTTCCTGCACTTCGCCCAGGCCTTCCTGGGTGATCTTGCCGGCTTCCCAGGACACCAGCTCGCCGAGGTCGGCCTTGTATTCGCGCAGCACTTCGCCGAACTGGCGCACCAGCTCGCCGCGACGCGGTGCCGGCACCTTGCGCCACAGCTCGAATGCATGCTCCGCGCGACTGACCTGCTGTTCCACCTCGGCCGCGCCCTGCCAGTTCACGGAGGCGATGCGGCTGCCGTCGATCGGCGAATGCACGGGCTGCTTGCCCGATTGATACAGGGCCGGGTTCACACCAAGACGATCAAGCAATGCGGCAACCATGGGTCACTCCTTACAGATGGAAAGCAAAAAATCGCAGCCGCTGACACGGCTATTCAGATCTGTAGTTGTAGCCGGCCCGAGACTTGCCAACAAACGACGATTAGGCGAGATATCATTCCGTTTATTCATGCTGCGCAGCCGAGACAAGAACAAGGAACCCTCGATGCTGAACAAACGCTACCTGCCCTCGATCACCGCCCTGCAGTGTTTCGAGGCCGTCACCCGGCACCTGAGCTTCACCCGCGCCGCCGAGGAACTGAACCTGACCCAGAGCGCGGTCAGCAAGCAGGTCGCGCAGCTGGAAGAACTCCTGCAGCACCTGCTGTTTCGCCGGGTACGCCGGCGCCTGCAACTGACCCCGGCCGGCGACCTGTACCTGGTGGAAGTGCGCAAGATCCTCTCGCAGATCGAGATGTCGACCCATTACCTGCGTTCCTACGGTGGCGAAACCGAAGTCCTGCGGGTGTCCACCCCGTCGACCTTCGGCGCGCGCTGGCTGGTGCCGCGTCTCAAGGGCTGGCGCCTGCGCCATCCGCAGATCCACCTGGACCTGTGCAACGAACAGGAAGCCGACGACCTGCTGCAAGGCCGCAGCGACATGGCGTTCTATTTCGGCCAGGGCTCGCGCCCCGGCACCGAGTGCCTGAAGCTGTTCGGCGAAGAGCTGGTGGCGGTCTGCGCGCCCGGTAGCCTGCCGGACAAGCCCTTCACCGACCCGACGCAACTGGCCGAACTGGTGCTGCTGCAACTGGCCTCGCGGCCGCAGGCCTGGCATGACTGGTTCGACAGCCAGGGTTACCACACCGAGCACAGCTATCATGGTCCGCGCTTCGAAACCTTCTACATGTGTATCCGGGCCGCCCAGGTCGGCTGCGGCGTGGCCCTGCTGCCGCGGTTCCTGGTGGAGGAAGAGCTGGCCGAGGGCAAGCTGGTGCTGGCCTGGGACTACGCGATGCCCAGCCACGATGCCTACTACCTGGCCTACCCTGAACATGCGGCCGAAGTGCCCAAGGTACGGGAGTTCGTACGCTGGATGCTGGAGCAGATCGACAGCCCGACGCCGACCTGATCCGGGACGGATGCAGGCCGCACGGGCGCTATCGCGGGCAAGCCTCGCTCCTACCCAGCAACGCCGTATCTGTAGGAGCGAGGCTTGCCCGCGATGAGACCATCAGCCTCGACATCGTCCCCAAGCAAAAAACGCTGGCAAAACCCACAGCGGATATGCGCCACTACTGCCTTCATTGAACAAGCTGGAAAGCCACGTCCTTCATCGTGGCCAGCATGGAGATTCCCGTTATGAGCGAGAGTGTGTTTGCCGATCGCATCGTGCAGAACCTGCTCGACACCGACTTCTACAAACTGACCATGATGCAGGCGGTGCTGCACAACTACCCCAATGTGGAAGTCGAATGGGAATTCCGCTGCCGCAACAGCGAGGACCTGCGCCCTTATCTGGCGGAGATCCGCTATCAGTTCGAGCGCCTGGCCGACCTGAGCCTGAGCGCCGACCAGTTGAGCTTTCTGGAGCGCATCAGCTTCCTGAAGCCGGACTTCCTGCGCTTTCTCGGGCTGTTCCGCTTCAACCTGCGCTATGTGCATACCGGTATCGAGAACGGCGAGCTGTTCATCCGCCTGCGTGGGCCCTGGCTGCACGTGATCCTGTTCGAAGTGCCGATGCTGGCGATCGTCAGCGAGGTGCGTAACCGCTATCGCTACCGCGAAGTCGTCCTGGAGCAGGCCCGCGAACAGTTGTATCGCAAGTTCGACTGGCTGAGCGCCAACGCCAGCGCCGACGAATTGTCGCACCTGCAAGTGGCCGACTTCGGCACCCGTCGGCGCTTCTCGTACCGGGTCCAGGAAGAAGTGGTGAACGTGCTCAAGCACGACTTCCCCGGGCGTTTCGTCGGCACCAGCAACGTGCACCTGTCCCGCGAGCTGGACATGAAACCCCTGGGCACCATGGCCCATGAGTGGATCATGGCCCACCAGCAACTGGGGCCGCGGCTGATCGACAGCCAGATCGCCGCCCTCGACTGCTGGGTCCGCGAATACCGTGGCCTGCTGGGGATCGCCCTGACCGACTGCATCACCACCGACGCCTTCCTCAACGATTTCGATCTGTATTTCGCCAAGCTGTTCGACGGTTTGCGCCACGACTCGGGCGATCCGATCGTCTGGGCGGAAAAGGCTATCGCCCATTACCTGAAACTGGGCATCGAGCCGATGAGCAAGACCCTGGTGTTCTCCGACAGTCTGACGCTGCCCAAGTCCCTGGAGATTTTTCGCGCGCTGCGTGGTCGGATCAATGTCAGCTTCGGTATCGGCACCAACCTGACGTGCGATATTCCCGGTGTCGAGCCGATGAGCATCGTGCTTAAAATGGCCGCCTGCAATGGCCAGCCCGTCGCCAAGATCTCCGACGAAGCGGGCAAGACCCATTGCAAGGATCCCAACTTCGTCGCTTATCTGCGCCACGTTTTCCAAGTACCTGCCGCCCTTTCTGGCACATCAAGCAAGGAGTGAATCATGCAAGCCGTACAGCGTGAGATTGCTGAACAGCTCAAGGTCCAACCCCCTTTCAAGGACCAGGCCGATCTCGAGGCAGAAGTCGCCCGGCGGGTCGCGTTCATCCAGCAATGCCTGCTCAATTCCGGGCTCAAGACCCTGGTACTGGGCATCAGCGGTGGCGTCGACTCCCTGACCGCGGGCCTGCTGGCCCAGCGCGCGGTGCGCGAACTGCGCGCCAGCAGCGGCGACCAGGGCTATCGTTTCATCGCCGTGCGCCTGCCGTACGACGTGCAGTTCGACGAGCACGATGCCCAGGCCTCGGTGGACTTCATCGAACCCGACGAGCGCCACACCGTGAACATCGGACCGGCGGTCAAGTCCCTGGCCAATGAAGTGGCGGCCTTCGAAGGCCATCAGGCGGTAACCCGGGACTTTGTGCTCGGCAATACCAAGGCGCGCATGCGCATGGTCGCGCAGTACACCATCGCCGGCGCCGCCCACGGCCTGGTGATCGGCACCGACCACGCCGCCGAAGCGGTGATGGGCTTCTTCACCAAGTTCGGCGACGGCGCCTGCGACCTGGCGCCGCTGAGCGGGCTGGTGAAGAACCAGGTGCGCGCCGTTGCCCGGCATTTCGGCGCGCCGGAGTCGCTGGTGGAGAAGATCCCTACCGCCGACCTCGAAGACCTGTCTCCCGGCAAGCCGGATGAAGCCTCCCACGGCGTGACCTACGCCGAGATCGACGCCTTCCTCCACGGCCAGCCGGTACGCGAGGAAGCGTTCAAGATCATCTGCAACACCTACAACAAGACCCATCACAAACGTGTGATGCCGTTCGCGCCTTGAGGTGATGAGGTGACGCAAAAGCCAGCCGCGGGAAATCCTCGGCGGGCTTTTTGTTGTGTGTTGGCCGGGCTGGCGTTATCGCGAGCAAGCTTCGCTCCTGCAAAAGCTTGTGGGTGCCAGGCTTGCCCACGACCGACCGCCCACAAAAAAGCGCCCCGAAGGGCGCTTTTTTTCACTCGGAATCAACCGATCACTTCAGCACCACGGCGCCTTTCATCATCGAGTTGTGGCCCGGGAACGAGCAGAAGAACTCGTAGCTTTCGCCCGCGGTCAGCTTCGACACGTCGAAAGTCACCGAGTCTTTTTCGCCAGAGCCGATGATCTTGGTGTGGGCGATGACGCGGCTGTCGCCTGGTTTCAGGTAGTCCTTGTCGATGCCGGCAGCCATGCCGTCGGTCGCGATGCCGGCCATGTCCGCGCTTTTGCTCAGCACCCAGTTATGGCCCATGACGTTCTTCGGCAGGCTGCCGGAATGGGTCAGGTTCACGGTGAAGGTCTTGCAGCTCTTGTCGATGGTGATTTCCTTCGTGTTGAAGGACATCTGGTCGGTAGAGTCGACATCGACCTTGCATTCGGCGGCCATCAGCTGGCTGCTGGCCAGTGTCAACAGGGATACCGCAACGAGTTTGGCAAACATGGTGAATCTCCAAGGCAGGGTTAACAAAATCCATCTGAATCCATGAGGGTGAAGACTGCCTGAATTTTTCACAAGTTCCTATGATTCAAATCAAGAAATTGTATACAACTTTGCGCTATCGGCTTGATCGAGAGAATCAAACAGCCAGCCAACGGCCGCGGATCTATGCTCGGCGCACATCACTATCGGAGTGTCTGCCATGCACCTCAACAGCCTGTTCCGCAGCCTGCTCGCCGCCTACGCCTGTGGCGCCAGCGGCACCTATGAAAGCCCCCGCCGCGAGGATTGACCCTTGGAGCGCGGCCGACCAGCCATTACTCTGTGGCCCTCACCGACCATGGAGTAAGGCATGTCTTTAACGTCTGTATGCGTGTTCTGCGGTGCCAGCACCGGCACCAACCCGGCCTACCGCGAGGCCGCCGAAGCCCTCGGGCGCCATCTGGCCGAACGCAAACTGACCCTGGTCTATGGCGGTGGCGCTGTCGGCCTGATGGGCCTAGTCGCCGACGCGGCCCTGGCGGCCGGCGGTGAAGTCATCGGCATCATTCCCCAGAGCCTCAAGGACAAGGAAATCGGCCATCCGGGCCTGACGCGCCTGGAGGTGGTCGACGGCATGCACGCCCGCAAGGCACGCATGGCCGAGCTGAGCGATGCCTTTATCGCGCTGCCGGGTGGCCTGGGCACCCTGGAAGAGTTGTTCGAGGTCTGGACCTGGGGCCAGCTGGGCTATCACGCCAAGCCCCTGGGGTTGCTGGAAGTGAATGGCTTCTACGAGAAACTCACGGGTTTTCTCGATCACATCGTCGGCGAAGGCTTCGTTCGCGCCCCGCACCGTGACATGCTGCAAGTGAGCGATTCGCCGCGCAAACTGCTGGATGCGCTGGAGGCCTGGCAACCCACGGTCGCCCCCAAATGGGCCGAGCAAAAACCCGATTAACCGCCGGCCCCCGATACAAGGCAGAATACGCGCCGCTCAACCTCACCTTCGACCCCAGAGGATCGCCCATGGCTAAACCCAATTACTCCTTCGCCAAACGTCAGCGAGACCTGGCAAAGGAGCAGAAGAAAGAGGAAAAGCTGCAACGCAAGAAAGCGGCCGCTGAAGAAGCCGGCGCACCGAGCCCGGATACAGAAGACGAAGTGGCCGTCGACGACGCCAATGCAGTAGACGATCAGGCCCCCAAAGCCTGAGACCCGCCAGGCCTGATACTCCTGTCAGGCCCTCGGGATCTGGGGTCGGCTATCCATTACCGACCCTCGGATACCCAACGCTTTGACAATCGAATCGCGATAACCCTGTGGCAAGTTGGCCGGTAGCTGGTCGGCTGCGAACAGGCCGATTTCCTTGTGCTCGTGGCTGACGGTTGGCACAAAACCGCCCAGGAGCCGGCAGCGATAGGTCGAGATAAAGACATGCTTGCCGGGGATGACCTCGAACAGGTACGAATCCAGCGGCTCCGCCACCGCCACCTGCACGTCCAGCTCTTCCTCGATCTCCCGCGCCAGGCATTGCGGCGCCGTCTCCCCCAGCTCGATCCGCCCGCCGGGCAGCTCCCACTCGTCACGCTCGTTGAGCATCAGCACCACCAATCCTTCGGGGGATTGCAGCACGCCCTTGATCGATACCGGGAACATAAAGCGACTCCTGTAAAACCTGTAGCCGCTGCCGAAGGCTGCGCCCGGGCGCGTAGCGGCCGTGTTTTTAGACCGCTGGAAGGTTCTGCGAACCTTATCGCAGCCTGCGGCAGCGGCTACAGAGAGATCCGTTCATTCAGCGGCATCACCGTCACCCGCACTTCCGGGTCGTGGCTGCCGCCGCCGAGAATCACCCCGCGCAACGGCGAGACGTCGGAAAAGTCCCGGCCCCAGGCCAGGGTGATGTGTTCCAGTGCCGGCTGCACGTTGTTGGTCGGGTCGAAATCGACCCAGCCGAGCACCGGGCAGAACACCGAAACCCAGGCATGGGAGGCGTCCGCGCCGATCAGGCGTGGCTGCCCCGGTGGCGGTTGGGTCAGCAGGTAGCCGCTGACATAACGCGCCGCCAAACCGCGAGAGCGCAAACACGCCAGCATCAGGTGGGCGAAGTCCTGGCAGACCCCGCGCCGCCGCTCCAGCACCTCCACCAGCGGCGTCGCCACCTGGGTGGCTTCGGCATCGAAGGTGAACTCGCTGAAGATCTTCTCCATCAACGCCTGTACCCCGAGCAACAACGGGCGCCCGGCAGGGAAACAGCTTTCGGAAAAATCGACGAAGCTCTTCTTCAAGTGCACATAGGGCGACTCGAAGCGGTAACGACACGCCTCCATCAAGGCCGCGGACAACGGCCGGCTGCTGTAAGTCAGCGCACTGCGGGTGGCGTCCCAGGGCAATGAGCGGGTGAAATCCAGCGCAGGCCGGGCCAACACCTCCACCGTCAGTTGCGCATTGACCAGCAGTTCGTCATGGGGGCGCTCGAACGCCAGCCGAGTCAGCGGGTTGCCGAACACATCCAGCTCGTCGCGGCGGGTGGTGGGGTCGGGGCTGATCAGCAGTTCCTGCTGGCTGCAATGCTGCCAGGCGCAGGCCCGCGGCCACAGGTGCGCCAGCTGCTGGGCCAGGGAAACCGGGCTGTCGTAGTGGTAATGGGTATCGTGGAAGATCTGGTAATGAGCGCTCATCAGACGGACACCGTTTGTTGGCTGACATCGTCGACATGGGCGAAATGCCGCAGCGCCAGGCGGTCGGAGACCTGCCCGCTGGCATCGGCGATTTCCTGCAACAGGTCGGCCAGGCCTTCGAGCGCCGCACGCACGCTGGCTTCGCCGAACAGCGGATTTTCCAGGCAACCCAGGTCGAAGCGCGACAGGCGCCCCACCAGCTTGGGCAAGCCGGCCTCGCGCGGCACGCCGAACTCGTCGTTCAAGCGATTGAGGGTCCGGGTCACCAGCTTCAGCTGGAACAGCACCGCGTGGGGGTTCTGTTCATCGAGCAGCAACAGGTCGAGCACCGGGATCAACTGCGCCACCGCCAGGTAGCGGGAACGGTAGGTGATGCTGCTGTTGCCCAGCTCCAGCAGCCACTCCAGCCCGGCCTGGTCGAACGCGGTGGCGCTGCGCAGGAAGGCCGCCAGGCTGCTGCTGAGGAACTGCAGGCGCTCGATGCGCCGGCCGATCATCAAAAAACGCCAGCCTTCGTCGCGGGTCATGTCGTCCAGGGCAAAACCCGACAGCGCCGCCAGGGACATCACCAGGCGATTGAGGAAGTCCAGCAATTCGCCGAAGTCCGGCTCCCGGGCCTCCAGCGCCAGAGCTTCGCGCTGCAACTCCACCAGCGCCTGCCAGTTTTCCCGCGAGAGCTTGCCGCGCACCTGGGACGCCGCCCACTGCAGGCGCTGCAGGTTGGAGCGCAGGCTGAAGGCCCAGTCGTCGCCCTGCAGAGCCGCCAACAGCCGCTCGGGCAGTTCCCCCTCGTCCGGCAGCAACATCAGGCTTTCGCCCAGGTCGACCGCCGCCTGCAAGGCCTGCGGGTCATCGCCGTCGATATAACGCGCGAGCATGATCCGCAACAACCGCGCGCTGCCATCGCAACGCTCGCAGTAACGGCCGAACCAGAACAGGTTTTCCACCACCCGCGACGGCAGGTACGGATCGCGCCGCACCAGCTCATGCACGCCGATGGTCCGCTGGCCCTTCCACTGCTCGCCGCTGGGCGCACGCTCGCCCAGCACCCAGGTGTCCTTGCTGGCGCCGCCGCGCTGCATCGATACCACTTCGGCATCGGCCTCGGCGGCCACCCGGGTCAAGCCGCCCGGCAGCACCCGGTAACCGTCGCGGCTGGCCACGGCATACACCCGCATGCCGATGGCCCGTGGTTGCAGCTGGCCATCCTCGGCCTGCCAGACCGGCGCCTGGGACAGCTGCGCCAGTTCCTGGGCGACATAGGCATACGGCCGCGCCCGCATGCGCTCGGCCAGGGCCTGGCGCTCTTTCTCGCAGAGGTCGCGGCCGAACAAGGGGGCAAAGCTCTGGGACGGGAACGCCGGCTTGATCAGCAGCTCCGGGAGTTTTTCCAGGGCCTGGGCCAGCACCGGCGCCTCGCCGCACCACCAGGTGGCGACGGACGGCAGAATCAGCTCTTCGCCAAACAGGTGCTCGCTGATCTTCGGCAGGAAACCCAGCAGGCCTGGCGACTCCAGCACGCCGCTGCCCAGGGCATTGGCCACCAGCACCCGGCCCCGCCGCACCGCC
The DNA here is from genome assembly GCF_017349615.1 of Pseudomonas sp. GW531-T4. Taxonomy (NCBI): domain Bacteria; kingdom Pseudomonadati; phylum Pseudomonadota; class Gammaproteobacteria; order Pseudomonadales; family Pseudomonadaceae; genus Pseudomonas; species Pseudomonas sp. GW531-T4. The sequence continues at coordinate 15,523 of NZ_JACMZT010000016.1, read as the reverse complement.
TCCAGCAGCCCCGGCACACCAAGGGCCGAGTCGGTGCGCAGTTCCAGCGGGTCGCAGAAGTCGTCGTCGAGCCGGCGCATGATCGCGTGCACCCGCCGCAGGCCGCTCAGGGTCTTGAGGTAGACCGTGGCGTCGCGCACCGTCAGGTCGCCGCCCTCCACCAGCGGATAACCAAGCTGGCGCGCCAGGTACAGGTGCTCGAAATAGCTTTCGTTGAAACGTCCCGGGGTCAGCAGCACGATCAGTGGCGCTTCGTCGTCCCGGGGCGCCTGGCGGGCCAGGGTTTCCTGCAGGGTGCGGAAGAAGCCGGCCAGGTGCTGTACCTGCAGGTCGCGGTACAGGTCCGGAAAGGCCCGGGACACGATCATGCGGTTTTCCAGGGCGTAGCCGGCACCGGAGGGCGCCTGGGTACGGTCGGCGGTGACCCACCAGCGCCCGTCCGGGGTGCGCGCCAGGTCCACCGCGTACAGGTGCAGGAAAGCGCCGTCCGGCGGCTGGATGCCCTGGCACGGCCAGAGAAAATTGTTATGGCCAAACACCAGTTCGGCCGGCAGCAGACCTTCGCTGATCAGCCGCTGGGGGCCATACAGGTCGGCCAGTACCGCATTGAGCAAACGCGCCCGCTGGGCGATCCCGGCGGACAGCTGCTGCCATTCATCGGCGGCGATCACATGGGGCAACAGGTCCAGTTCCCACGGCCGGTCGGCGCCCTTGGGGTCGGCATAAACGTTGTAGGTGACGCCGTTTTCCTGGATCTGTCGGGTCAGCAGGGCCTGGCGCTGCATCAACTGCGCCGGCGTGCTGCGCTGCAACTGGTCGAACAGCCGGCGCCAGTGCGGGCGTACCGCGCCGCTGGCGTCGAGCAGTTCGTGGTAGGTACCCGCCGTCAGCGGGTAGTGGTCAAGCAGGTCAGGCATGGAGAACTCGGCAGACGGCAAGGTAAGTCAGATTAACGCAGACACATGACGCCCGGATATGCGAAACATCCGGGCGTCGCGTCTGCTTTAGAAACGTCGCAAATCGAGTGTCATCGGCAACTCGTCGTTGATCGTCAGGCTCGGCACCGACAAGGTGCCGGGGCTATGCCCCAGGCGGAAGAAGCGCGCCATGCGGCGGCTTTCGGCTTCGTTGGCATTCACCGGCAGGCTGTCGTAGTTGCGCCCGCCCGGGTGGGCTACGTGGTACTGGCAACCGCCCAGGGAGCGCTGCATCCAGGTGTCGAGCAGGTCGAACACCAGGGGCGCGTGCACCGGGATGGTCGGTTGCAGGCAGTTGAACGGCTGCCAGGCCCGATAGCGCACCCCAGCGACGAATTCCCCAACCCGCCCGGTGGGCTGCAGCGGCACCGCGACGCCGTTGCAGGTCAACAGGTAGCGCTGCGGCGCCAACCCGGTGAGCTTGACTTGCAGACGCTCCAGCGACGAATCGACATAACGCACCGTGCCGCCAGCGGAGCCCTCCTCCCCCAGCACATGCCAAGGCTCCAGGGCCTGGCGCAGTTCCAGTTCGACCCCGCCGACCGCGTAATCGCCGACCTTGGGGAAACGGAACTCCAGGTGCGCGGCGAACCACTCGGCGCGCAGCGGATAACCGGCGGCATTGAGCTCGACTATGACGTCGGCGAAGTCCTGCTCGATAAAGTGCGGCAACAGGAAGCGGTCGTGCAGCTCGGTGCCCCAGCGCGCCAGCTTGGCCGGTGCGTAGGGCTCGCGCCAGAAGCGCGCGACCAAGGCCCGCAGCAACAGTTGCTGGGCCAGGCTCATGCGCGCATGGGGCGGCATTTCAAAGGCGCGCAATTCCAGCAGGCCCAGGCGCCCGGTGGCGCCGTCCGGCGAGTACAGCTTGTCGATGCAGAACTCGGCGCGGTGGGTGTTGCCGGTGACATCGATCAGCAGGTTGCGCAGCAACCGGTCGACCAGCCACGGCGGGCACTCCTCGCCCGGCTCGGGCATCTGCGCGAAGGCGATTTCCAGCTCGTACAAGGCATCGTTGCGTGCCTCGTCGACCCGCGGCGCCTGGGAGGTCGGGCCGATGAACAGCCCGGAGAACAGATAGGACAACGACGGATGGTTGTGCCAATAGCTGATCAGGCTGCGCAACAGATCCGGCCGGCGCAGGAAGGGCGAGTCCGCCGGCGTCGCGCCGCCCAGCACGAAGTGGTTGCCGCCACCAGTGCCGGTGTGGCGCCCGTCGATCATGAATTTCTCGGTGGTCAGGCGGGTCTGCCGGGCTTCCTCGTAGAGGAACTCGGTGCGCTCCACCAGCTCGTCCCAACTGGCGGACGGCTGCACGTTGACCTCGATCACGCCCGGATCGGGGGTGACGCGGAAGTTGCTCAGCCGTGGATCGCTCGGCGGCTCATAGCCCTCCAGCAGCACCGGGCAATGCAGCTCTTCGGCGGTGGCCTCGATGGCGCTGACCAGCTCCAGGTAATCCTCCAGGCGCTCCAGGGGCGGCATGAACAGGTACAACCGCCCACCCCGCGCCTCGGCACAGAACGCGGTGCGGGTCAGCCAGTCGGCGGACTGGTCGATCTGCGGCACCCGCTCATCGGCCTCGGCCGCCTCGCCATGCTTACGCAATTGCGCACTGTCCGGCAGCTCGGGCAGCTCCTGGTTCGGGTCGGTGGGGTGCACATAGGGGTATTCCGCCGCCGTCACCCAGGGCTGGGACGCCAGCGGCAGGCGATAGCCCAGGGGCGAATCCCCCGGCACCAGCCGGCAATGGGTGTCGCGCAGGTACCAACGGCCGCTCTGCCACTGGTCGCCCTTGGCCGTGCGGGCCAGCGGCAGGACCTGGCCGATAACCTTGTCCAGGCCCTGGTTGAAGACCTTGCGCAGGCGCGCGCGCTCCAGTTCGTCCGCCAGCCGTGAATCCTCGGCAGTCACGTTCTGCGGCAAGGTACCTTCGCGCCACAGGTAATAGAAATTGTCTTCATAGGCCGGGAACACGAAGCGCGGCGGCAGCTTCAGGCGTTCGGCGACGCTGGCCAGGAAACGCCCGGCCAGTTCGCTGTCGGCGCCGTAGTCTTCGTGTTCGTCGGCAATCAGCGCGGCGTTGTGCCAGATCGGCACGCCATCGCGGCGCCAGTAGCAGTTCAGCGACCAGCGCGGCAGTTGCTCGCCCGGGTACCACTTGCCCTGGCCGAAATGCACCAGGCCCTTGGGCGCGTAGTGGTTGCGCATGCGCTGGAACAGCTCGGCGGACAGCCGGCGCTTGTTCGGTCCGAGGGCCGCGGTGTTCCATTCGGCGCCATCCGGGTCGTCGATCGAAACGAAGGTCGGTTCGCCGCCCATGGTCAGGCGCACGTCGCCTTCCAACAGATCGGCATCGATCTGCCGGCCCAGGGCCTGGATCGCCAGCCATTGCTCCTCGGTGTAGGGCTTGGTGACCCGCGGCGCTTCCCAGACCCGCTCCACCGACATCTGGTGGCTGAACTCGCATTCGCAAGGCTCCACCAGGCCGCTGATCGGCGCCGCCGAGGATGGATCTGGGCTGCAGGCCAACGGGATATGGCCTTCCCCGGCAAACAGCCCGGAGGTGGCGTCCAGGCCGATCCAGCCGGCGCCGGGCAGGTACACCTCGCACCAGGCATGCAGGTCGGTGAAATCCACCTCGGTGCCGGACGGGCCGTCGAGGGATTTGACGTCGGCGGTCAGCTGGATCAGGTAGCCGGAAACAAACCGCGCCGCCAGCCCCAGGTTGCGCAGCAGCTGCACCAGCAGCCAGGCGGAGTCGCGGCAGGAGCCGGAAGCCTTGTCCAGAGTCTGCTCGGGCGTCTGCACGCCCGGCTCCATGCGGATCAGGTAGCCGATGTCTTCGCTCAGACGCTGGTTCAGGCCCACCAGGAAATCCACCGCCGGCATCGGCGTGCGGTCGATGCCCTCAAGGTAAGCCTTGAACTTCGGTGTCAGCGGCAGGGTTTCCAGGTAAGGCGCCAGTTCCCGCTGCTCATCGGCGGCGTAGGCGAAGGGAATCTTCTCCGCATAGGGTTCGAGGAAGAAGTCGAACGGATTGAACACCGCCATCTCCGCCAGCAGATCGACTTCGATGCGCAGCTCGTCGGTCTTTTCCGGGAAGACCAGGCGCGCCAGGTAGTTGCCCTGGGGATCCTGCTGCCAATTGATGAAGTGCTGCTCGGGCTGGACCTTCAGCGCATAGGAGAGAATCCGCGTGCGGCTATGGGCCGCCGGACGCAGGCGAACAATCTGTGGGCCGAGTTCGACCGCGCGGTCGTAGCGGTAATGCGTGACATGGTGCAATGCGACATGGATCGACACGGCGTGCCTCCTGCGGACCTGGACGTACACGAGAGCGCGCAAGACTTATGCCAGGGCACCAGTCCCGGCGCTTTCCCCGACTGCTGTGGGCAGTACAGCACCAAAAGCGAGCGGCGCGTGCTTTGGCGTGCGCAGGGTTGCACATAAATGTGGCGACAGGATGTAACCGGCGGTCAGCGCACCCGCTTCAGGCCGGCTTCCAGTCGCTGCAGGCGCCGGCGTTTGCGCGCCGCCACTTGCAGCACCTTGAGCCCGCGCTGGTAGCGCCGGGTGCTCATCAGGTACAGGCCGGTCAGGGGGATGCACAGGACAAAGGCCGGGAAAAGGCGCTGGCGGGAATCCAGCAGGACCAGCAGCGCGCACGCCAGGCAGAACACCAATGCGCCGAACAAGGCCCAGGCCCCGCGCGGGTAGCCGCGGATCACCAGCAGGAAACACAGGCTCATCAGCAGGCCAACGCCCAGCATGGCCATCGCGGCGTAGTTGGCGACCTGGAAGTCCCGGGGGAAATACAGATGGGGCACCTGCGCGGCGGTCAGCGAGACGCTGAAGATCGTCGTCATCATTACCGCGATATGAATCCCCCCGAAGCGCCGCACATAGGGCTGCCAGGCGAGCCACTCGGCGGTCTTGAGGCGCAGCAGCTTGTCTTCGATCTGCTGTTGTTGCGGGGTTTTCCTGCGACGTAACACGCTGCTCTTCCTTGAGTCGATGCCAATCCTGGGGCGCACCTTAACAAACCCGAATCGCGAAATGCACAACGCCAACCCTGAGGTTGGCGTTGTGTCTGTACAGCAGTTGCCTTAGCGGGGCACGACCGGTTTGCGGGTCGGCTTCTTGCCTTTGCCCTTGGCCGCATCCGTGCGTTCCTTGGCGGCCTGCTTGTTGCGGGCCATCGCGGCGGCCTTGGCCTGTTCGCGCTTGTCCCACGGGTTGCCGCCGTCGCTGCCACGCGGTGGCAGGCCGGTATGCTGGGTGAGGATCCGGGTGGTTTCCTTGGCCACTTTGTGGCTGCCAGCCGGCGTCGAGTTCTTGCGACGGGCGCTCTGGTAGCTGTCGGTAGCCGGCTGATGCAACGGAATCAGCTGGTGCTTGCCGGGCCCGATCAGGTCGGCGCGGCCCATGCGGGTCAGTGCTTCACGCAGCATCGGCCAGCCTTTCGGATCGTGGTAACGCAGGAACGCCTTGTGCAGGCGACGCTGCTCCTCGCTCTTGACGATGGTCACCCCGTCACTCTTGTAGGTGACCTTGCGCAGCGGGTTCTTGCCCGAGTGGTACATGGCGGTGGCGGTGGCCATCGGCGACGGGTAGAACGCTTGCACCTGGTCGGCGCGGAAACCGTTGCCCTTGAGCCACAGGGCCAGGTTCATCATGTCTTCGTCGGTGGTGCCCGGGTGCGCGGCGATGAAGTAAGGAATCAGGTACTGCTCCTTGCCCGCTTCCTTGGAGTACTTCTCGAACATCCGCTTGAACCGGTCGTAGGTACCGATGCCCGGTTTCATCATCTGGTTGAGCGGACCTTCCTCGGTGTGTTCCGGGGCGATCTTCAGGTAGCCACCGACGTGGTGAGTCACCAGTTCCTTGACGTACTCCGGCGACTCGACCGCGAGGTCGTAGCGCAGGCCGGAAGCGATCAGGATCTTCTTCACCCCCGGCAAGGCGCGGGCGCTGCGATACAGCTGGATCAGCGACGAGTGATCGGTGTTCAGGTTCGGGCAGATGCCAGGGAACACGCAGGACGGCTTGCGGCACGCGGATTCGATTTCCGGGCTCTTGCAGGCAATGCGGTACATGTTCGCGGTCGGGCCGCCGAGGTCGGAGATGACCCCGGTAAAACCTGGAACCTTGTCGCGAATCTCTTCGATCTCGCGAATGATCGACTCTTCGGAACGGTTCTGGATGATCCGCCCTTCGTGCTCGGTGATCGAGCAGAAGGTGCAGCCGCCAAAGCAGCCCCGCATGATGTTCACCGAGAAACGGATCATGTCGTAGGCCGGGATTTTCTCCTTGCCGTACGCCGGGTGCGGGATGCGCTGATACGGCATGCCGAACACGTAGTCCATCTCTTCGGTGGTCATCGGGATGGGTGGCGGGTTGAACCAGACGTCGATCTCGCCATGCTTCTGCACCAGCGCACGGGCGTTACCCGGGTTGGTTTCCAGGTGCAGCACGCGGTTGGCGTGAGCGTAGAGCACCGGATCGTTACGCACCTTTTCCATCGACGGCAGGCGGATCACGGTCTTGTCCCGGGTCATCTTCGGGCTGGCCAGGATCTGCACGACCTTGGCTTCCTGGGGGTCTTCCACCGGCCCCTTCTCTTGCTCGATGGCGCAGGCGGCGGTGTCCTGGGTGTTGACGTAGGGGTTGATAATCTTGTCGATCTTGCCCGGACGGTCGATACGCGTGGAGTCCACTTCGTACCAGCCCTGGGGCGTGTCACGGCGAATGAACGCGGTGCCGCGCACGTCGGTGATGTCTTCGATCTTGTGCCCGTAGGACAGGCGCTGGGCGACTTCGACAATTGCCCGCTCGGCGTTGCCGTAGAGCAGGATGTCGGCGCTGGCGTCGATCAGGATCGAGTTGCGCACCCGGTCCTGCCAGTAGTCGTAGTGGGCGATGCGGCGCAGGGAGGCTTCGATGCCGCCCAGGACGATCGGCACGTGCTTGTAGGCTTCCTTGCAGCGCTGGCTGTAGACCAGGCTGGCGCGGTCCGGACGCTTGCCCGCCAGGCCACCGGGGGTGTAGGCGTCGTCGGAACGGATTTTCTTGTCCGCGGTGTAGCGGTTGATCATCGAATCCATGTTGCCGGCCGCGACGCCGAAGAACAGGTTCGGCTCGCCGAGCTTCATGAAGTCGTCTTTGGACTGCCAGTTCGGCTGGGCAATGATCCCGACGCGGAAGCCCTGGGACTCCAGCAGCCGGCCGATGATCGCCATGCCGAACGATGGGTGATCGACGTAGGCATCACCGGTGACGATGATGATGTCGCAGGAATCCCAGCCGAGCTGATCCATCTCCGCCCTGCTCATCGGCAGGAACGGCGCCGGCCCGAAACATTCGGCCCAGTACTTGGGATAGTCAAATAACGGCTTGGCTGCTTGCATGTCGATGACCGGTATAGGTGTAGATAAGGGCGCGTTTATTTACAGAGAAATTCGCGGGCGCGGAATATAGCACAAAAAATGACCAATTCCGACGACCATGGTCGGAAATCGGTGGGGCGTTCATCGCGGGCAAGCCTCGCTCCCAGGAACACGAAGACCTTGGAGGCTTACCTGCGCTCGAGAGGCCGGGCCTTACTCGTCGTCGTCGAAGTTGTAGCTGCCCGGCGCGAGGTTCTCGAAGCGGGTGTACTTGCCGATGAACGCCAGGCGGATAAAGCCGATCGGGCCGTTCCGCTGCTTGCCGATGATGATCTCGGCAATGCCCTTGTGCTCGGTCTCGGGGTGATACACCTCGTCCCGGTACACGAACATGATGACGTCGGCGTCCTGCTCGATCGCTCCGGATTCCCGCAAGTCGGAGTTCACCGGGCGCTTGTTCGGACGCTGCTCGAGGGAGCGGTTGAGCTGGGACAGGGCCACTACCGGGCAGTTGAATTCCTTGGCCAGGGCCTTGAGGGAACGGGAGATCTCGGAAATCTCGTTGGTTCGGTTGTCGCCACTGGAACCTGGGATCTGCATCAGCTGCAGGTAGTCGATCATGATCAGGGCGATGTCGCCGTGCTCACGCACCAGGCGGCGGGTTCGCGCGCGCATTTCCGAGGGGCTGATACCCGCGGTGTCGTCGATGAACAGCTTGCGATCATTGAGCAGGTTGACCGCCGAGGTCAGGCGCGGCCAATCGTCGTCTTCCAGCTGACCGGAACGCACCTTGGTCTGGTCGATACGGCCGAGGGACGACAGCATACGCATGATCAGCGATTCGCCTGGCATCTCGAGGGAGTACACCAGCACCGCCTTGTCGCTGCGCAATACGGCGTTTTCCACCAGGTTCATGGCAAAGGTGGTCTTACCCATGGACGGACGGCCGGCGACGATGATCAGGTCGGCTGGCTGCAGGCCGCTGGTCTTCTCGTCAAGGTCGGTGTAGCCGGTGGAAAGGCCGGTGATGGCGTTGTCGGTGTTGAACAAGGTGTCGATGCGGTCGATGGCCTTGGTCAGCAACTCGTTGACGCCCACCGGGCCGCCGGTCTTCGGACGCGCCTCGGCGATCTGGAAGATCTGCCGCTCGGCTTCGTCGAGGATCTCTTCGGCGGTGCGGCCTTCGGGGTTGAAGGCGCTGTCGGCGATCTCGGTGCTGATGCCGATCAACTGGCGCAGGGTGGCGCGCTGGCGAACGATCTGCGCATAGGCCTTGATGTTGGCCACCGACGGCGTGTTCTTCGCCAGTTCGCCCAGGTACCCCAGGCCGCCGACCTGGGACGTCTGGCCTTCCTTGTCCAGCTGTTCGGACAGGGTCACGACGTCGATCGGCATGTTCTGATCGGCCAGTTTGGCGATCGCGCGGAAAATCAAACGGTGGTCATGCCGATAGAAGTCGCCGTCGGAGACTTGATCGAGCACCCGCTCCCAGGCGTTGTTGTCCAGCATCAGACCACCGAGCACGGCCTGTTCGGCCTCGATGGAATGTGGCGGCACCTTCAGGGCAGCGGTTTGCAGATCGTATTGCTCGGGAGCGGAGATATCGTTCATGGCCACTTGGTTTTTTAGGAAAAGCAGGGGTTTGAAAAACTGAGGGTACAGAAAGACAAAGGGCACGACCTGTAAACAGGATCGTGCCCGATGTTACCGGCTAGCTCCCGAGGGTGCCAGCCGACAAGTACTGCTTAAGCTGCTACCACGACAACGCGCACGGTGGCTTCAACTTCGGCGTGCAGGTGCACGGCTACGTCGAACTCACCTACGTTGCGGATGGTGCCGTTCGGCAGACGAACTTCGCTTTTTGCCACTTCAACGCCGGAGGCGGTCAGTGCATCAGCGATGTCGTGGGTGCCGATCGAACCGAACAGCTTGCCTTCGTCACCAGCGGTGGCAGTGATAGTCACTTCCAGCTCAGCCAGTTGGGCAGCGCGAGTTTCGGCAGAAGCCTTTTTCTCTGCAGCCAGTTTTTCCAGCTCGGCACGACGCGCTTCGAACGCAGCCAGGTTGGCAGCGGTAGCAGCGGTGGCTTTGCCGAAAGGCAGCAGGTAGTTACGGCCGTAACCAGCCTTAACGTTTACCTTATCGCCCAGGTTGCCCAGGTTGGCGATTTTTTCCAGCAGGATCAGTTCCATTTGGTAATAACCTCTTAACTTTTAACCTTCACCGTTCGCAGAGCCGTTATCAGCGTCTTTCGGCGCCGAACGACCGCGAAAATCAATCAGGCTGTCGACTATGGCCAACACCACGAGCAACGGATAGATCAGCTGCATAAACAGCAACAGCGTTACGTACAACCCCACCAGCCAGAACCTGGCCAGTCGCCCTTGCGCCACCAGCCCGTGAATCAGGGCCAGCCCGGCGAACACCAGCGGTACGCTGCACAACGGCGTCAGCATCGCCATCTGTGGACCGAGATTCGGTCCCAGCAGCATGCAGGCCAGCAGCAACATCGCCAGTCCCAGCGGGAGCTTGATAGCGCGAAACTCGCGCCCAAAACCACCCGGGTTGTACAACAACGCCTGCCAGTAGCGCCCGACAATCAGGCTCAGCACACTGACGACCTGCAACAAAGCCGCTATCAGGCCGGTCAGGACCGGTGCAATCAGTGAGGCAAGACGAGCTCGCTCTTCAACCGACAACTGCTGGTAGAGATCACCGAGGGCCAGCGGCAGGATTTTTACCAACTCCTGCGAGAGCATCTCGATCTGGGGGCGGTAAGCCACACCCAGCACTCCAGCAAACACCAGGCCCAGCGCTATGCTGACCAGCAGCACACGGTTCCAGGATTCGCTTGCGCGCAAAACCAACGCAAGGCCCGAAGACCCCAGCAGCACCATGAGTGCGCGTGGATCGCCGGAATACAGCCACCAGAACAGTGCCGGCAGCAATCCCAGGGCGAGGACACCAAGGGCGTCGCTCAAACCGCGCCGCAGGAGCACCAGGCTTCCCGCAGCAGCACCCAACCAATACAACAACGGCAATGCCGCACATCCGGCCACTACCAGAGTGGCCTGCATACGGCCGCGCATGATGAACTCAGCTAAGGCGCGCATGCATTCAATCCCTTACTACTTGTCGACTGCCCGGTCTCAGCGGCCGTGGCTGTCGGTGTAGGCCAGCAGGGCCAGGAAGCGGGCGCGCTTGATAGCGGTGGCCAGCTGACGCTGATAACGAGCTTTGGTACCGGTGATACGGCTTGGAACGATTTTGCCGGTCTCGGATACGTAGGCTTTCAGGGTGTTGAGATCTTTGTAATCGATCTCTTTCACGTCTTCAGCGGTGAAGCGGCAGAATTTACGACGACGGAAGAAACGTGCCATGTAATTGGCTCCTCAAAAGGTCCGTGGATTACTCGTCAGCGTTATCGCTGGCGTCGCTGTTATCGCTGTCATCGCCATCGGCGCTGTCAGAATGCTCAGGACGGTCACGACGCTCACGGCGCTCACTGCGGTTCTCTTCAGCCTTGAGCATCTCGGATTGGCCAGTGATGGCTTCTTCGCGACGGATGACCAGGTTACGGATCACAGCATCGTTGTAACGGAAGTTGTCTTCCAGCTCAGCCAGGGCTTTACCGGTGCACTCAACGTTCAGCATCACGTAGTGAGCCTTGTGAACATTGTTGATTGCGTAGGCCAGTTGACGACGGCCCCAGTCTTCCAGACGGTGGATTTTGCCGCCGTCTTCTTCGATCAGCTTGGTGTAACGCTCAACCATGCCGCCGACTTGCTCGCTCTGGTCAGGGTGGACCAGAAAGATGATTTCGTAATGACGCATGAATGCTCCTTACGGGTTGTAGCCTGCCGCTCAAAAGCGGTCAGACAAGGAGTGAATGACACTTGTGTGTCTTGCCAGAGATAGGCACATATGCGCCTGCCGCAACGGCAAGGGGCGCAATTGTAGAGAAGGGGCAACAGCGGCGCAAGGCAATTGGTGATTATTTGAACAATTGGCCGCCAGGGCACGCCAAACCTGCCGGACGGGCCTGCTCACGATTGCAGCACCTCAGTCGGGCCGCTATCGCGAGCAAGCTCGCACCTGCATGGAGGGAGGAAACTCAGGTCTTCTTGGCTGCGCTCTTGGCCTTGGCCGCACGCTGGCGCGTGGCCTCGAACAGGCACACGCCGGTAGCCACGGAAACGTTGAGACTGCTGACGCTACCGGCCATCGGCAGGCGAACCAGGAAATCGCAATGCTCACGGGTGAGGCGACGCATACCCTTGCCTTCGGCGCCCATGATCAGGATGGTCGGCCCGGTCAGGTCCTGGTCATACAGTTCCTGCTCGGCTTCGCCAGCGGTGCCGACAACCCACAGGCCGCGCTGCTGGAGCTTTTCCAGAGTGCGCGCGAGGTTGGTCACGGCCACCAGCGGAATCACTTCCGCGGCGCCGCACGCCACTTTACGCACGGTCGGGGTCAGGGTCGCCGATTTGTCTTTCGGCACCAGCACCGCCAGCGCGCCAGCCGCATCGGCGGTACGCAGGCAGGCGCCGAGGTTGTGCGGGTCGGTCACACCGTCCAGCACGAGCAGCAGCGGCGCGCCCTCGGTGCGGTCGAGCAGCTCATCGAGCATCGCCTCGCCCCAGACCTGGCTTGGACTTACTTCAGCCACGACACCCTGGTGAACGCCCTCGACCCAGGCATCCATTTCACGACGCTCGGCCTGGCCGACCGCCACGCGATTCTGCCCAGCCAGGTCCACCAGCACCTGCACGCGCGGATCGCTGCGGCCTTCGGCCAGCCAGATCTGCTTGACGCGCTTGGGGTGGTGACGCAGCAATGCTTCCACAGCGTGCACGCCGTAGATCTTTTCCAACTGACTCATGACTTGGCCTTGGGTTTACGTGCCCCGCCGCTTTTCGCCGCAGGGCCTGCGCCCGCTTTCGGCGGACCTTTACGATGTTTGCTCGGCTTGCTGGACGCCGGCTTTCCGGACTTTCCCCCAGACGCCGCTTTACCACCGCTTTTGGCTTCGGCCAGCAACGCCTGCTTCATTTCCCGACTCTTGCGCACTTCGGCGTTTTTCGCCGCGGCATCGCTGGAGCGGTAGGCCTCGACCGGCTTTTCCTTGGCCGGGCCACGACGGCCAGTCTTGGCTGGAGCAGGCTCGGCAGCAGTCTTGGCCGGAGGCACGTCGACAGCGCCGCGTTTCTTGCGACCGATCGGCGCGCCGATGGTTTTTTCCGCCATCTCGAAGTCGATCTTGCGCTCGTCCAGGTCGACGCGCATGACCCGCACTTCCACGCTGTCACCCAGGCGGAAGCTGCGGCCGGTACGCTCGCCGGCCAGGCGGTGATGCACAGGATCGAAGTGGTAGTAATCGCCCGGCAGCGCCGTGACATGCACCAGACCTTCGACATAGATATCGGTCAGCTCGACGAACAGGCCAAAACCGGTCACCGCGGTGATCACACCAGGGAACGACTCGCCCACGCGATCCTTCATGTACTCGCACTTGAGCCAGTTCACCACGTCGCGGGTCGCTTCGTCGGCACGCCGCTCACTCATCGAGCACTGCTCGCCAAGCTGCTCGAGAACCGCCTCGTCATACGGATAGATGCGCGCCTTCGGAATGGTCATCGCACCGGCACGACGCACGTGAGGGGTGTTCTGCTTGGAGTGGATGACACTGCGAATCGCCCGGTGCGTCAGCAGGTCCGGGTAACGGCGAATCGGCGAGGTGAAGTGGGTATAGGCTTCGTAGTTCAGGCCGAAGTGGCCCTGATTGTCAGCGCTGTACACCGCCTGGCTCAACGAGCGCAGCATCACGGTCTGGATCAGGTGGAAATCCGGGCGATCCTTGATGCTTTCCAGCAGTGCCTGGTAGTCCTTCGGCGTCGGGCCGTCCTTGCCTTTATGCAGGGACAGGCCGAGCTCGCCGAGGAAGGCGCGCAGTTTTTCCAGGCGCTCTGGCGGCGGGCCGTCGTGGACGCGATAGAGCGCAGGAATTTCGTGCTTCTTGAGGAATTCGGCGGTGGCCACGTTGGCCGCCAGCATGCATTCCTCGATCAGCTTGTGCGCATCGTTGCGGGTAGTCGGGCGAATTTCGGCGATCTTGCGCTCGGAACCGAAGATGATCCGGGTTTCCTGGGTCTCGAAATCGATGGCGCCACGGGTATGACGAGCACCGAGCAGCACCTTGTACAGCGCATAAAGCTGCTTGAGGTGCGGCACAACATCGGCGTATTCGCCGCGCAGTTGCTTGGCCTCGCTGGTTTTCGGCTGCTCGAGGATAGTACTGACCTTGTTGTAGGTCAGTCGCGCCTTGGAGTGGATCACCGCTTCGTAGAACTGGTAGTCGGTCATCTCGCCGGACTTGGAGATGGTCATCTCGCACACCATGGCGAGACGATCGACTTTCGGGTTCAGCGAGCACAGGCCGTTGGACAACTGCTCCGGTAGCATCGGCACCACGCGCTCGGGGAAGTACACCGAGTTGCCGCGTACCTGAGCCTCGGCATCCAGCGCCGAACCGATCTTCACGTAACTGGAAACGTCGGCAATCGCCACGTACAGCTTCCAGCCACCGCCGAACAGGCGCAGCTTGCCAGGCTTGGCTTCGCAATAGACCGCATCGTCGAAGTCGCGAGCGTCTTCACCGTCGATGGTGACGAACGGCAGATCGCGCAGGTCGATGCGTTTCTCTTTGTCCTTATCTTCGACTTCCGGCTTGAGCTTGCCGGCTTCCTTCAGTACCGCTTCAGGCCAGACGTGAGGAATATCGTAGGTGCGCAAGGCAACATCGATTTCCATGCCCGGGGCCATGTAGTTGCCCACGACCTCGACCACGTCGCCTTGTGGCTGGAAGCGCGGAGTCGGCCAGTGGGTGATCTTCACCTCGACGAACTGGCCAATCTTGGCGCCGGCATTGCGGCCCGGGGTCACCAGCACTTCCTGCTGGATCTTCGGGTTGTCCGCCACCACAAAACCAATGCCGCCCTCTTCGAAGTAACGGCCGACAATGCTCTCGTGAGCACGGGACACCACTTCAACGATCATGCCTTCGCGGCGACCACGGCGATCCAGACCGGAAACCCGGGCCAGCGCGCGGTCGCCATCGAACACCAGGCGCATCTGCGCCGGGCTCATGAACAGGTCGTCGCTGCCGTCATCGGGCACCAGGAAGCCGAAGCCATCACGGTGACCGCTGATGCGGCCGAGGATCAGGTCGAGCTTGTCCACCGGCGCATAAGTGCCGCGACGGGTGTAGATCAGTTGGGCATCGCGCTCCATGGCGCGCAGGCGGCGACGCAGGGCTTCGATCTGGTCTTCTGTGGTCAGACCAAACTCTTCGACCAGCTGTTCGCGATTAGCAGGCGAACCCCGATCAGCAAGGTGCTGAAGGATCAGTTCGCGGCTAGGGATAGGGTTTTCATATTTTTCCGCTTCACGAGCGGCCTCGGGATCGAGGGACTGCCAATCGGCCATTAGATAAATTTCACCTTGTCTATATGCGGGTTAGTTTGGCATACGCGTATTGAAACGGGAAATTTCAGGCTAAGACAGGCTCCGAAAAGTCCTTTCAAGGCTTCAGAAGCATCCTGTAAAAGCCGTCGGTGAATTTTTTTCAATATTTTCAAGATCAGGGGTTTACAGCTCAAAAGGTGGTCCGTATAGTGCGCGCCATCGACGACGGAGACGTTGCCGATACTGCCCAGATGGTGAAATTGGTAGACACGCCAGCTTCAGGTGCTGGTGGCCGCAAGGCCGTGGAAGTTCGAGTCTTCTTCTGGGCACCAATTCAGAGCTGCAGATTATTTGAATCTTCAGGCTCCTCCAAAAACCCGCGAAAGCGGGTTTTTGCATTCTAAGTGTTTGATTTATTGAATCTAAGTCAAAACAGGGCTTTACAGATTCAAAGGCGCTCCGTATAGTTCGCCCCATCAACAGCGGCAACGTTGCTGATACTGCCCAGATGGTGAAATTGGTAGACACGCCAGCTTCAGGTGCTGGTGGCCGCAAGGCCGTGGAAGTTCGAGTCTTCTTCTGGGCACCATATTCAAGCTTCACAGCATAGCTGTGAAGTCTCACAAAAACCCGCGAAAGCGGGTTTTTGCGTTTCTGGCCCATAACAATCATTTCTTCCTCCAAAGCGGGGGGGGG
>NZ_JACMZT010000015.1:0-144536 GCF_017349615.1 Pseudomonas sp. GW531-T4 | reverse complement strand
ATGCCAAGCAATTGGCAGACGAAGATCGTCACGAAAAACAGCAGCACCAGGAACACCAGGGCGCCGGGATGCCGATCGAAAAACTCGCTGCCGCGCTCGCCGCCACCGTCATAGGCGGCGCTCGGCTCGTCCAGCGGATTGCCGCCCAGCACCAGCAACATGGCCGACACGCCGTCACTGATGCCCTTGCTGAAATTGCCGGCCTTGAAGGCCGGGGTGATCACCTGATGGATGATCACCGAGCTTTGCGCGTCGGTCAGGCGGTCTTCCAGGCCGTAACCGACTTCGATGCGCAGCTTGCGATCATCGCGGGCGACGATCAACAAGGCGCCGTTGTTCTTGTCCTTCTGGCCGATGCCCCAGTAGCGCCCCAGCTGATAGCCGAAATCCTCGATGCTGGTGCCTTGCAGGTCCGGCAGGGTCACGACCACCACCTGCTCGCCGGTGGACTGCTCGTGGGAGGCCAGCTCCTGGGTCAGTTGCTGGCGCACCGCCGGCTCGATCATCTGGGCGTTGTCCACCACCCGCCCGCTCAGCGCCGGGAACTTCAGCTCGGCCTGGGCCGTTATCGCAAACACCCAGAGCAACAGCACCAGGCCAACTCTCAACACGCGCATTGGAACCTCATCCGTGGTAACGCCGGGCCGGATCCCGCGGCCGCTCGTGCGATCCGCGGGCAGCCGCTGCTGATCAGAACTTCACTTCTGGCGCTTTGTCGGCGTCGGGGCTGGTGGCCTCGAAGGTCTCGCGCACCGGCAGGTCGCTGTACATCACGCTGTGCCACAGGCGGCCGGGGAAGGTGCGGATCTCGGTGTTGTACTTCTGCACCGCGAGGATGAAATCGCGACGGGCCACGGCGATGCGGTTCTCGGTGCCTTCGAGCTGCGACTGCAGGGCCAGGAAGTTCTGGTTGGCCTTGAGGTCCGGATAACGCTCGGACACCACCATCAGGCGGCTCAAGGCACCGGTCAGCTGGTCCTGGGCCTGCTGGTACTGCTTGAGTCTTTCCGGGTTGTCCAGGGTGCTGGCATCGACCTGGATCGAGGTGGCCTTGGCCCGCGCCTCGATCACCGCGGTCAGGGTCTCCTGTTCGTGCCTGGCGTAGCCCTTGACCGTTTCCACCAGGTTGGGGATCAGGTCGGCGCGACGCTGGTACTGGTTCTGTACCTGGCCCCAGGCCGCCTTGGCCTGTTCGTCGAGGGTCGGGATGTTGTTGATCCCGCAGCCACTGAGCAGGCTGCCGAGCAGCAGCAATGCCATCATCGGCCAGCTTGAGCACAGGCTCTGTCGTACGTTCATGGTGGTGACGCTCCTTGCAACCTAGGGGATGGAACCTGTAACCCTTTGAATCGAGTGCATCGACATAATCTGCCGCCACCACTGGATTGCATCGGGCCAATCGGCTAAAAGATGCCCAGCGCGAAAAAGAGTTCAGAAGTGTGCTGCATTTATCCGAACAACAATAGTCGTTCCTTTATTAGCCGCTCTCCCAATTTTCGGCCGCTCGACGCGTACTGATCGCGTCTGTTTTAGGCCCTAGAGAACAATATTCATGAAGAAGCTGTGTTTGCTGGGCTTGCTGGTCAGCCTGGCCAGTCACCCTGCCCTGGCCGCCACCACGCCGGTAGCGGCCCAGGAAAAACCCTTTTCCGATGCGGTCCTGCAGAACAAGGACGCCTTCATCGACAACCTGCTCAAGCAGATGACCCTGGATGAAAAGATCGGCCAGTTGCGCCTGATCAGCATCGGCCCGGAAATGCCCCGCGAGATGATCCGCAAGGAAATCGCCGCCGGCCGCATCGGCGGCACCTTCAACTCCATCTCCCGCCCGGAAAACCGGCCGATGCAGGACGCGGCCATGCGCAGCCGGCTGAAGATCCCGATGTTCTTCGCCTATGACGTGATCCACGGCCACCGCACGATCTTCCCGATCCCCCTGGCCCTGGCGTCGAGCTGGGACATGGACGCCATCGGCCGCTCCGGGCGCATCGCCGCCCAGGAAGCCAGCGCCGACAGCCTGGACATCACCTTCGCGCCGATGGTCGACATCTCCCGCGACCCACGCTGGGGTCGCACCTCCGAAGGCTTCGGCGAAGACACCTACCTGGTCTCGCGCATCGCCAAGGTCATGGTCAAGGCCTACCAGGGCGACAGCCCCAAGAACGCCGACAGCATCATGGCCAGCGTCAAGCACTTCGCCCTGTACGGCGCGGTCGAAGGCGGTCGTGACTACAACGTCGTCGACATGAGCCCGGTGAAGATGTACCAGGACTACCTGCCGCCCTACCGCGCCGCGATCGACGCCGGTGCCGGCGGGGTGATGGTGGCGTTGAACTCGATCAACGGCGTGCCGGCCACCTCCAACACCTGGCTGATGAACGACCTGCTGCGCAAGGAGTGGGGCTTCAAGGGCCTGGCGGTGAGCGACCACGGCGCCATCGTCGAGCTGATGCGCCACGGTGTCGCCAAGGACGGCCGCGAAGCCGCCAAGCTGGCGATCAAGGCCGGCATCGACATGAGCATGAACGACTCGCTGTACGCCAAGGAACTGCCGGGGCTGATCAAGTCCGGCGAGGTCAGCCAGCGCGACCTGGACAACGCCGTGCGCGAAGTGCTGGCCGCCAAGTACGACATGGGCCTGTTCGCCAACCCCTACCTGCGCATCGGCAAGGCCGAGCAAGACCCGGCCGACACCAACGCCGAAAGCCGCCTGCACCGCAGCGACGCCCGCGATGTGGCGCGCCGCAGCCTGGTGCTGCTGAAGAACGCCAATGAAACCCTGCCGCTGAAAAAGGCCGGCAAGATCGCCCTGGTCGGCCCGCTGGCCAAGGCGCCGATCGACATGATGGGCAGTTGGGCCGCTGCCGGCGTGCCGGCGCAATCGGTCACCCTGTTCGACGGCATGAGCAACGCCCTGGGCGACAAGGCGCAACTGATCTACGCCCGTGGCTCGAACATCACCGCCGACAAGGCCGTGGTCGACTACCTGAACTTCCTCAACTTCGATGCCCCGGAAGTGGTGGACGATCCACGCCCGGCCCAGCAGTTGATCGACGAAGCGGTGAAGGCCGCGCAGCAGGCTGATGTGGTGGTGGCGGCGGTGGGCGAATCGCGGGGCATGTCCCACGAATCCTCGAGCCGTACCGACCTGCACATCCCGGCCAGCCAGCGCGAGCTGATCAAGGCCCTCAAGGCCACCGGCAAGCCACTGGTGCTGGTGTTGATGAACGGCCGGCCGCTGGCGCTGCTCGACGAGAACCAACAGGCCGACGCGATCCTGGAAACCTGGTTCAGCGGCACCGAAGGCGGCAACGCCATCGCCGACGTGCTGTTCGGCGACTACAACCCGTCCGGCAAGCTGCCGATCACCTTCCCCCGCTCGGTGGGGCAGATCCCGACCTACTACAACCACCTGACCATCGGCCGGCCGTTCACCCCGGGCAAGCCGGGCAACTACACCTCGCAGTATTTCGACGACACCACCGGCCCCCTGTTTCCGTTCGGTTATGGCCTGAGCTACACCACGTTCAGCCTGTCGGACATGGCCCTGTCGTCGACCACCCTGAACAAGAGCGGCAAGCTCGACGCCAGCGTGACCCTGAAAAACACCGGCAAGCGCGACGGCGAAACCGTGGTGCAGCTGTATATCCAGGACGTCGCCGGCTCCATCATCCGCCCGATCAAGGAGCTGAAGGGCTTCCAGAAAGTGCAGCTCAAGGCCGGCGAACAGAAGGTGATCCACTTCAGCATCAGCGAAGACGACCTGAAGTTCTACAACGCCCAGCTCAAGTACGCCGCGGAACCGGGCGAGTTCAAGGTCGAGATCGGCCTGGACTCCCGGGACGTCAAGCAACAGAGCTTCGAACTGCTGTAACCCTCCCCCCGGCCTCGCTCCTATGTAGGAGCGAGGCTTGCCCGCGATAGCGATTTCCCTGACACACCGCGTTGCCCGCATCGCCAGCAAGCTTGGCTCCTACAGAAGCCAAAGCCGCGTCGCTTCTGTAGGAGCGGCCGGTCGACGCTCGATTGCCCGCGATAGCGATTCTCCTGACACACCGCGTTGCCCGTATCGCCAGCAAGCTTGGCTCCGACAGAAGCACAAGCCGCGCCAGGTCGGTGTAGGAGCGAGGCTTGCCCGCGATAGCGATTTCCCTGACACGCCGCGTTGCCCGCATCGCCAGCAAGCTTGGCTCCTACAGAAGCAGAAGCCGTACCAAGCCAGGGCGGGGTCAGTCGCGGCGATTGAGCAGGTTCACCACCAGCCGGTCCACCCAGCCCCAGATCCGCTGCTTGATCCGCCGCCACAGCGGGCGGTTCTTCCAGGCTTCGAGGCTGACTTCCTGGCTCTGGTCGAAGTCGGCGAGGAAGCTTGCAAGCACCGCATCGGTCAGTGGCATGTCGAGGGCTTCGAGGTTGGCCTCGAGGTTGAAACGCAGGTTCCAGTGATCGAAGTTGCACGAGCCGATGCTCACCCAATCGTCGATCAGCACCATCTTCAGGTGCAGGAAACGTGGCTGGTATTCGAAGATTTTCACCCCGGCCCGCAGCAGGCGCGGGTAATAACGATGCCCGGCATAACGCACCGACGGGTGATCGGTGCGCGGCCCGGTCAGCAGCAGGCGCACGTCCACCCCGCGTCCGGCCGCGCGCCGCAGGGAGCGGCGGACCTTCCAGGTCGGCAGGAAATACGGGGTCGCCAGCCAGATCCGCCGGTGCCCGCTGTTCAGCGCGCGCACCAGCGATTGCAGAATGTCCCGGTGTTGCCGGGCGTCGGCATAGGCCACCCGGCCCATGCCCTCGCCCTGGGCCGGCACGCGCGGCAGGCGTGGCAGACCGAAGTTCGACGCCGGCTTCCAGGCGGTGCGATAGCGGTTGGCGATCCACTGCCGGTCGAACAGCATCTGCCAGTCGAGCACCAGCGGGCCGCTGATTTCCACCATGACCTCATGCCAGTCGCAGCTGTCCTGCAGCGGGTTCCAGAATTCATCGGTCACGCCGGTGCCGCCGACCACCGCCAGCTCCTGATCCACCAGCAGCAACTTGCGGTGGTCGCGATACAGGTTGCGCACCCCGCGGCGCCAGCTCAGGCGATTGTAGAAACGCAACTCGACCCCGGCGCCGGTCAAGCGCTGGCGCAGGCCCATGGTGAAGGCCAGGCTGCCGTAGTCATCGAACAGGCAACGCACCCGCACCCCGCGCTCGGCGGCCTGGGTCAGGGCCTGGACCATGGCCTCGGCGCAGGCGCCCGCCTCCACCAGGTACAGCTCCAGTTCCACCTGCTCACGGGCCCGGGCAATCGCCACCAGCATCCGCGGGAAAAAACTCGGACCGTCGATCAGCAACTCGAAACGATTGCCTTCACGCCAGGGAAAGACCGCGCCCGCCAT
This sequence comes from Pseudomonas sp. GW531-T4, assembly GCF_017349615.1. Classification (NCBI taxonomy): domain Bacteria; kingdom Pseudomonadati; phylum Pseudomonadota; class Gammaproteobacteria; order Pseudomonadales; family Pseudomonadaceae; genus Pseudomonas; species Pseudomonas sp. GW531-T4. The sequence continues at coordinate 139,149 of NZ_JACMZT010000015.1, read as the reverse complement.
ATCAGCGCGCCGTGAAGATCAGCACCGCACCCACCGGCACCGACAGGCTGATCGCCGACAGGCCGGCCGCCTTGCGCAGGGTTTCGAGCCCCGGCACCAGGTCGAAATCGGCAGCGTTGAGCACCAGCGGCTCCAGGGTCACCACCTGGAAGCGTCGATCGTCCAGGCGCGTGGCCAGCAGTTCGGCGGTGTATTCGTGCTGTTTGCCGTGCAGGGTGACATTGACCGGCAGACGCAGTTCGATCTGCGCGCCGGGCGCCAGGTCGTTGATCGGCCGCAGGTTGATTTGCGCGTTGATCAGGGCATCCGGATGCCGGTCGATCTCGAACAGCTCCTTGCGCATGCGCTCGTCGCGCAGCGGAATCCCGCTGTTGATCGAGTCCAGCTCGACTTCCAACTGCGCCATGCCCTTGGCGTCGACCTTGCCGTGCAGGACCAGGAAACGATGGACTTCGGAAACATTGGCATTTTTGGTGGTGACGAAAGACAGGCGCGAGGACTCGTTGTCCAGGTACCAGTTGGCCTGGGCCGGCCAGGCCGCGCAGGCCAACAGCAAAGCGGCCAGGGCCTTGGGGAAAGAGGCGTTGAACATGGAAGACTCATGGGGTCGAGAAATCTGAGCCGAACCTTAACCGGCCCGCGTGCGCTTGCAAACAGCGACAGGGCCGTGAACGGCGAATACTCGGAGTGCATAAAGACGAAAAAGATCCCCGGTCCCCTGTAGCCGCTGCCGTAGGCCACGATGGCCTTGCAGCGGCCCCGAACAGGGCAGCCGGTGGTCCGGATACGCCGCAATGCCAGGCCGAGCGGCTGAGTCTAGATCAAGCTGCGCTCGACATCGTGGACAGTCGCCTCGAGGCTCGCCAGGTGCAAACTCAGCACCCGCTCCACCGGCGCCTGGTCCATCGGCCAGTGCAGGGCCATGCTGCCCACCAACCGGCCCTGGTCACGAATCGGCAAGGCCACGGCGCGGATCAGGAACGGCAGCCGCACCGGGTACTCCCAATAACCCTCGGTGCGCTGGCCGAAACCCTGATGCTGGGATTGTTCGCAGGCGCGGTACTGGTCCTCCTGGGGCACCCGCTCGCGGACGGCCAGGCGCTGGACTTGCTCGTGATCCAGTTCGGCCAGGCAGGCCTTGCCCATCGCCGAATGGAACAGACTCGAATAGTGGCCGACGATCTGGCAGTTATGCGGGTAACGCTTGCGCAGCACTGCCGGGATCGAACTTTCCATGACCTCCAGGCGCTCGCCGTCGAAACACGACAGGTCGACCACCAGCCCGGTGCGCTCGCTCAACGCCTGCAACCAGGGTGCGGCGCGTTCCACCAGTTGCCGCTTGAAGCGTTGCTGCTGGTCGCCGAACAGCCGCCTGGCGCACAGCCGATAGCGCCGGTCGCTCAGGCCGCGATAGATCCAGCCCTGCTCCTGCAACGTCAGGAGCATGCGCGATACCGTGGCCTTGGGCAGCGCCGTCAGGTAGTGCAGTTCCTCCAGGCCCAGGGCCTGGTGCTGGCCCAGCAGCTCGACGATCGCCAAGGCCCGTTCGACCGAACGCACACTGCCGGTTTCTACCTTGCTGGCCATATGCCGACCTCCCTGATAAGCGGATGGATGAGCGTTTTACGCAGCAAGATGCGGGCCCGATAAACCCGCACACCCCGGTTCGAGGGTTACAACGGATGACCAGGCGGCCGGCGCCTGACCCACTGCGTCAGTTGTTCGTGGGCATGACCGAGCTGCAACACCGCCCGGTCGGCCTGGGCCGGGCCGATGATCTGCATGCCCATGGGCAAGCCCGCCGGATTGAAGCCGACCGGCACGCTGAGGCTCGGCAGGCCGGCCAGGGTCGGACCGATCACCACTTCCATCCAGCGATGGTAGGTGTCCATCTCCCGCCCTCCGACAAAGCGTGGCCATGGCACCCCTGCATCGAAAGGGAACACCTGGGCGCTGGGCAGCAGCAGGAAATCGTAACGTTCGAACAGGCGCTCCAGGGCCCGGTACCAATCGCTGCGAACCTGCGAGGCGCGGTAGACCTCCGCCGCGCTCAGGCCCAGCCCGCCCTCGACTTCCCACTGCGCCTCGGGCTTGAGCAGGTGGCGCTTCTGCGGGTCGGCATACAGCGGTCCCAGGTTGCCCTGGACCAGCCAATGCCGATGCACCAGCCAGCACTGCCACAGCGCCGCCATGGAAAACGCCGGCTGGCAGGCTTCGACCTCGCAGCCCAGTTGGCGAAAGTCCCCCAGCGCCGCTTCGCACAGCGCCAGCACGCCGTCGTCCATGGCCAGGTAGCCGTCAAAGTCCCCCAGCCAGCCCAGGCGCGCGCCGCGAAAATCCCGTTGCAAGGGCTCGTTGAAGATCGCCGGGTCGTCCTTGAGCGACAAGGGCACCCGCGGGTCGTACCCGGCCTGGGTGCCCAGCAAGCGCGCGATATCGGCCACGCTGCGGCCCATCGGCCCCTCGGTGGCCAGTTGCTGGACGAACAGCTCCGGTGCCGGGCCGTGAGGCACCCGGCCCTGGGACGGGCGCAGGCCAAAGACATTGTTGAAGGCCGCCGGGTTGCGCAACGAGCCCATCATGTCGCTGCCATCGGCCACCGGCAGCATGCGCAGCGCCAGGGCCACTGCCGCCCCGCCACTGCTGCCGCCGGCATTCAGCCTCGGGTCGTAGGCGTTGCCGGTGGTGCCGAACACCTTGTTGTAGGTTTGCGAGCCCAGGCCGAACTCCGGCACGTTGCTCTTGCCGACGATGATCGCCCCGCTGGCCCGGACCCGCGCCACGCAGATGGCGTCGTGGGCCGGTATCTGTTCGGCGAACAGCGGCGAGCCCAGGGTGGTGCGCAGCCCGGCGGTGGCCGCCAGGTCCTTGATCGCCTGGGGCATGCCGTGCATCCAGCCCATGGACTGGCCCCGGTCCAGCTGGCGGTCGCGCTCCTCGGCCTCGGCCAGCAACACCTGGCGCTCGCGCAGGGACACCAGGGCATTGACCCGGGGGTTGCAGCGCTCGATCCGGTCCAGGTAGGCCAACATCACTTCGCGACAGGAAAACCTGCGGGCGTGGATCGCCCGGGACAGTTCGACGGCGCCCAGCTCAACGATGGGCCCAAAGTCTTGTGCTGCGATATCCATCAAGGTTTCACCCCGAAATTCAGTGCGCTCGGTTTCTTCTCTTTGGGTGCCTCATGCAGGCAATAAGTGCCCAGCAGCGTCAACACGCAGGCAAACAATACATAAAACGCCGGGGCCACCGGGGTGCCCAGCACCTTGCTGAGCCAGGTCACGATCAGCGGGGCAAAGCCGCCGAAGACCATGACCGCCACGTTGTAGGCCACCGACACCCCGGTGGAACGCACCTGCACCGGGAACTGTTCGGCCAGCGCGGTCGGCGCCGGGCCGAAGAAGCCGCCGATGGCGCTGCACAGCAGCACCTGCATCACCAGCAGCCGCTCGATCGACGGCGCCGCGGCCACCCAGACGTACAGCGGGTAGACCATGACAAAAAACGCCAGGGTAAAGGCCAGCAACACCGGGCGCCGCCCCAGCCGGTCCGACAGGGCGCCGGACAATGGAATCACCACCGTCATCAGCGCCACCGCGAACATCTGCACCAGCAACACCTGGTCCAGCGGCAAGCCGAGGTTCTTGTGGGCGAAGGTCGGCATGTTCACCAGCACCACGTAGAACGACACCGTCGCGCCACAGGCCAGGCCCATGGACACCAGGATGCTGCGCCGGTGCTCACGTATGACCTGCATCAGGCCCGGGCCGTTGCCGCGCACCTGCTTGCGGGCCTCGACGAAGGCTTCCGGCTCTTCCATGTACTTGCGGATCCACAGGCCCACCGGGCCGATCAGCAGGCCGATCACGAACGGCAGGCGCCAGCCCCACAGATCGAGATCCTCGGGCGAAAACAGATGGGTGACCAGCGCCACCATCGCCGCCCCGGAGAACACCGCCAGGCATTGCCCGACCAGTTGCCAGGAGCCATACAGGCCCTTGCGATGGGCCGGCGCGCTTTCCACCAGGAAAGCCGTGGCGCTGGCGTATTCGCCGCCGGTGGCGAAGCCCTGCAGCATCCGTGCGACGACGATCATCAGCGGCGCGCCCATGCCAATGGCCGCGTAGTTGGGGGCAAAGGCGATCAGGGCGATGGACACCGTCATCAGGCGGATGATCAGCTGCATGGCGGCCTTGCGGCCTTTGCGGTCCGAATACATGCCCAGCAGAACGCCGCCCACCGGCCGCATGAAGAAGCCCACGCCGAAGGTGGCCAGGGCCATCAGCAGCGAGGCGTACTCGTCGTCGGAGGGGAAAAACTGCCGGGCGATGATGCTCGCCAGAAAGCCGTAGACGATGAAGTCGTACCACTCCAAGGCGTTGCCGATCACCGCGGCGACCACTTGCCGGGTACGCGAAACACTGGATCTCGAGGCGTGCATGAGCGCTGTCCTTCTATTCTTGTCGGGCCTCTCGGGTAACGAGTCGGGCCCTTATGGGAAGTGCCGGGCGCTACGGCGCCCGATTCAGCGGCAGAAGAAAGGGAAAACTCAGGCCGGCTCGAGCCAGCTCTCGGCCAGCGCGGCCCAATAGGCGGCGCCGGTCAGCAGGATGTCGTCGTTGAAGTCGTAGCCGGGGTTGTGGACCATCGGCCGGGACAGGCCGTTGCCGATGAACAGGTAGCTGCCGGGGCAGCGTTGCAGCATCCAGGCGAAGTCTTCGCTGCCCATCAGCTTGCGCGTGTTGCCGTCGACCGCCTGCTCGCCCAGCAGCGCCACCCCCACCTGGCGGGCGAATTCGGTCTGCTCCGGGCTGTTGACCAGCACCGGATAGGCCGGACGGTGTTCGATGCTGGCCGAGCAGCCAAAACTCTGGGCCTGGGTGTGGATGATCGCCTTGACCCGTTCGAGCATCTGCTCGCGCACTGGCGCGTTCAGCGCCCGCAGGCTCAGGCGCAGCAACGCCTGTTGCGGAATGACGTTGGCCGCCTCGCCGGCCTGCAGCGCACCGACCGTCACCACTGCCGCCTCCTGGGCATCGATGTTGCGCGCCACCACGGTTTGCAAGGCCATCACCACACTGGCCGCGGCCACCAGCGGATCGACCGTCAGGTGCGGCATCGAACCGTGCCCGCCCACGCCTTCCAGAGTCACGGTGAGCAGGTCCTGGGAGGCCATCATCGGCCCTTCGCGAAAGCCCAGGTGACCGGCCGGCAGCCCCGGCATGTTGTGCATACCGAACAGCGCATCGCAGGGAAAACGCTCCAGCAGGCCATCGGCGAGCATCGCTTCGGCACCGCCCTGGCCTTCTTCGGCCGGCTGGAAAATCAGGGTCAGGGTGCCGTCGAACTGGCGCGTGGCCGCCAGGTAGCGCGCCGCGCCGAGGAGCATGGCGGTGTGGCCGTCGTGCCCGCAGGCATGCATGCACCCGCTGTGGCGGCTGCTGTAGGCCACACCGCTGTTCTCGACGATCGGCAAGGCGTCCATGTCGGCGCGCAGGCCCAGCCGGCGCGGGCTGCTGCCGTTACGCAGCACACCGACCACACCGGTCTTGCCGATACCGCTATGCACTTGGTAGCCCCATTCCTCCAGGGAACGGGCAACCAGCGCCGCGGTGCGGTTCTCCTCGAAGCCGAGTTCGGGGTGGGCGTGGATATCCTGGCGCACGGCGCGCAGGTCGCTGGCGACGTCGTCGAGCCAGGCAAAGATATGCGGGAAACGGGTCATGACGTATCTCCTTGGCCGGGTGTAATCCCGTTCTTTTTTTCGGAGCGTCTCACGGTGCAGCAAGGCGTGATCGCGGCGTGCCCTCAGATAACCGCGAGCCGTCGCCTGCGACAATCAAATGTGGTTCCACAGGGTGGAACCTTGTGCGGGGAGCCAATCAGCACAGGGGCTGGCAGCCCCGGGAAAGGATTACCGATCGTTGCGTGGCGCCGTTCAGGGCTCCAGTCGACAGCCCTGGCGCTCGCTCAGCCAGACAGCGCTGTGGCTGCGTCCCAGGCCGCTGGCGCTCACCCGCTTGTGCTCGGCATCGTCGTGCAGACTTTTGAGCGGCAGGTACTGCTGCACATAACCTTCGCAGTACTCGGCAACGTTGTGCATCACGTAGCGGCAGGAACAGTACTCCTTGGCACTGTAGGCGCTGAGGATGTCCGGGAAGGCCCGCAGCGCGACCCGCTCGCTCCAGCCCCGGCCGAACAAGGCCAGCAGCGCCAGCAACAACAGGCTGGCGAAGGGATGGCGCACGACCCACGGACGCCGGCTCATGGCTGCACCTGCCGGGCGAAAGCCGCCTGGGCCAGTTTGAGCAGCTCGTTGTGGCTATAGCTGCCGTCGCGGTCGTCGGCATAACGCACGATCACCAGCCCGGCGCTGGGGATCACGTACAACGCCTGCCCCCAATGGCCCAGCGCCGCGAAGGTATCGGCCGGCGCGTCTGGCCAGGGCGATGGGGCACCACCGACGGCGCGATTGAGCCACCAGTGGCCACCGGGCACCAGCTCGTCCTGGTTCGCCTGATAACCGGCGAACGGCGTGCGACTGAATTCGACCCAGTCCCTGGGCAACAACTGACGCTCGCCCCAACGCCCGTCGCGCAGCATCAACAGGCCGACCCGCGCCAGGTCGCGGGCAGTGAGGTAGGCATAGGAGGAACCGACAAAGGTGCCGGTGGCGTCGCTTTCCCACACGGCGTGGGTAATGCCCAGGGGCTCGAACAGCGCCTGCCAGGGATAGTCGGCATAACGCTGGGCTCCCAGCATGCCTTTCAGGGCCGCCGACAGCAGGTTGCTGTCGCCGCTGGAGTAACGAAACACCTGCCCCGGCGGGCTGAAGGCCGGGTGCTCGGCGGTAAAGGTCGCCATATCGCCGTGGCCGCGGGTGTAGAGCATGGCCACCACCGAGGACTTGAGTGGCGCGTACTCGTAATCCTCCTGCCAATCCAGGCCCGAGGCCCAGTGCAGCAGGTCGGCCAGGCTGATGTCCGGATGCTGGCGCAACGCCGGAAGGAAGCGGACGGCCTTGTCCTGCAACTGGAAACGCCCTTCGCCATAGGCCACGCCCAGCACCGCGGCCAACAGGCTTTTGCTGATGGACCAGGTCAGGTGCGGGGTATCGGCACTGGTCGGGCCGGCGTAACGCTCATAGATCAACTGGCCATCGCGGATCACCAGCAAGGCATCGCTGCGGATGCCCAGGCGGGTCGCCTCGTTGCGGGGTGCGAAGGCGTAGGACTCCAGCGCCTCGAGGGCCGGGCCGCTGGCTGCGGGGCCCGTGCTCCATTGCGCGCCGGGCCAGTTTTCGGCCCAGGCCGGTGGGAGCATGAATAGCAGCGCGAGCAGCAGGGTCGAGCCTTTGAGCATGGCGGGAACTCGGGCAAGGGAACCCGCTGAGGGTAGACCAGGGAGATGACAGTTTTTTGCCACCCGCGGCCCTTCGGGCCTATCGCGAGCAAGCTCGCTCCTACATGAGCAGCGTCGCTTTTCTGTAGGAGCGAGCTTGCTCGCGATGGGCCGCGCAGCGGCCCCTCCTTTATAAGGCCAGCGCCTTGGCCAGGCGTTTGCTCCGCGCCCCCGCCGCCAGGTCCAGCACCGCTCGATCGCGCTTCCACAATTCGGCCCACTCCGGCGGGCCATCGGCAAAGGCTTGCTCAAGGGCCGGCTTGAGCCCGTCGAACTGGGCGAACAGCCCACCCAGCAACACATGCCCACTGCCCAGCGACGGGTTCTGCCGGCTGACTTCCGCGCAACCGGCGAGCAAGGCCAGCAATTGCAGGAGCAGGGTCTGCGGCCAGTCGTTGTCCTGGCCGACGCCATACAGCCAAGCCGTCATGGCGCTGAGCACATAGATGTCTTCCAGGGTGCGGAAGGGTTTGACGTAGGCATCCCAGCCGTCGCCCGCCAGCAGTTCGCACAGGGCGTTATCCAACTGCAGGCGGCCGTGGCTGATGTCCGGCATCAGCGGGATCGCCGGCAGCTTGTCGACCTTGACCCCAGGCTCGCCAGCGTAGACCACCGCCAGGCTCAGGCGCGGCGACTCACCTTGGGCCTCGCAGCGGGCGGCGATCAGCAGCCAGTCGGCGGCATCGCCCGCGGTGACGAAGTCCTTGCGCCCGCTCAGGTGCAGGTCCCGCAGCCGAGTCTGCATGTCAGCCGGGCGCAGGCTGCGCTGCTCGGTGGCACACAGTGCGCCCAGGCTCAGCGGCGCGCTGGGCCAGAGCATGCGCAACGCCGCCTGGTAGCCCACCAGGAAGGCCAGCCCCGGAGTGGCCATCAGCCGTCCGCCGCGCACCGCCAGCTCGAAGGGCGTCACCGGTCCCGACGCCTGTAACAACAGCTCCTGTAACAACGCGGCATAACCTTCGGCCAGGTCCGGGTGGGCGGGCAGTCGGCGACGGCTGTGCAGCAGGGCTTGCCAGGGCATAAGCGGGTCCTCAGGGGCTGTCATATAAGCATCACCAAAGCTTCATGGCGATGACACCGGGGCTACATAGCCTGACTTTGCACAACAAAGTCGATCGGCTGCAACCCAAGGCGGGTCAGTGGCCCGCACGGAGATTCACAATGACTCAGATCGCCCGCATCAGCGACACCGGCAATGAACGCCGCCTGCAAGCCGAGCGCCTGGTTGGCGCCGCGGCCCTGCAAGAAGCCCAGGCCCTGCGCTTCAACGTCTTCAGCGGCGAGTTCAACGCCAAACTGAAAGGCGCTGAGCTGGGTCTGGACATGGATGACTATGATGTCCACTGCAGCCACATCGGCGTGCGTGACTTGAGCAGCGGCCGCCTGGTCGCCACCACCCGCCTGCTCGACCACCAGGCCGCCAGCAGCCTGGGGCGTTTCTACAGCGAAGAAGAATTCAGCCTGCACGGCCTGGTCCAGCTCAAGGGCCCGATCCTGGAGATCGGCCGCACCTGCGTCGACCCGGCCTACCGCAACGGCGGCACCATCGCCGTGCTCTGGGGCGAGCTGGCCGAAGTGCTCAACCAGGGCGGCTACAGCTACCTGATGGGTTGCGCCAGCATCCCGATGCAGGACGGCGGCGTGCAGGCCCACGCGATCATGCAGCGCCTGCGCGAACGCTACCTGTGCACCGAACACCTGCGCGCCGAACCGAAGAACCCGCTGCCGAACCTCGACCTTCCGTCCAACGTCATCGCCGAGATGCCGCCGCTGCTCAAGGCCTACATGCGCCTGGGCGCGAAGATCTGCGGCGAGCCGTGCTGGGACCAGGACTTCCAGGTGGCCGACGTGTTCATCCTGCTCAAGCGCGACGAGCTGTGCCCGCGCTACGCCCGCCACTTCAAGGCGGCCGTGTGATGCGCCGGCTACGGGTCTACGGGCGCATCGCCCGCGTGCTGCTGGTGGTGGCGCTGGGCCTGAGCATGGCCTGCGTGTTCGGCGTGTTCGAGCGCCTGGGCATCGCCAATTCCATGGTCCGCCGCCAGCGCTGGTCGCGCTTTTTCATGGCGCGCCTGAGCAATGCCTTGCCCTTCGGCGTGACGGTGCACGGCGAGTTGCCCAAGCAGCCGATGCTCTGGGTCAGCAATCACGTGTCCTGGACCGACATCCCGTTGCTCGGCGCGCTGACGCCGCTGTCGTTCCTGTCCAAGGCCGAAGTGCGCACCTGGCCGGTCGCCGGCTGGCTGGCCGCCAAGGCTGGCAGCCTGTTTATCCGCCGTGGGTCGGGTGACAGCCAGTTGATCCGCAAGCAGATGACCCGCCATTTGCAGCAGACCCACCCGCTGCTGATGTTCCCCGAAGGCACCACCACCGACGGCCGCAGCCTGCGCACCTTCCACGGGCGCCTGCTGGCCAGTGCCATCGAGGCCGATGTGGCCTTGCAGCCGGTGGCCATTCGTTACCTGCGCGATGGCGATATCGATCCGCTGGCGCCCTTCGTTGGCGATGATGATTTGCTGTCGCACCTGATGCGCCTGTTTGCCAACGACCAGGGCCGGGTGGAAATCCATCTGCTCAAGCCGATTGCCTGCCAGGGCCAGGAGCGCGCCGCGTTGGCGTTCCAGGCGCAACAGGCGGTGCAGAAGGTCCTGTTTGGCGATATCGCCCAGCCAGCCGAACCACGGCGTGCCGGCGAACTGATTGCTGCCTGAACCCAGTACCTGTAGGAGCGAGCTTGCTCGCGAAAAAACCTGAGCCTTGAACCGTATTCAAGGGCCTCATCGCGAGCAAGCTCGCTCCTACACGGGATGGATGTGTTGCGCGGCGAATGCCTGCAACTGCGGGTAGAACGCCCGGAAGTCCTCGCTCAACGGCTGATACAGCCGCTCCAGCTCACCCATCGCCGCCGCCAGCTCTTCCGGGCGTGACAGGCGCCGGGCAATCCCACGCAACACCTGCTCCAGCACCTCGAACTCGCGGTAGGAACCCAGCCAGTCATGGGCGGCCATGTGCGGCGCGATCTGCGCCAGGCGCCCGGGCAATCGGGGTTCGGCCGCCAGCACCCGGTACACGTCCGAAGTGAACAGTTCCAACGGCCGGTCGGCATAGATCGCCCAGTCCCGCGCCAGGCAGTGGTCGAAAAACACGTCCAGCACAATGCCGGCGTAACGCCGGCGGGTCAGGGAAAAACGCGACAGCGATTCGCCCACCAGCGGATGGCGGTCGGTAAAGATGTCGATGCTGCGATGCAGCTGGATGGCCGCCTCGATCTCCGGGTCGAACTGGCCCTGCAGGCGCCCTTTGACGAAGTCGCCATACAAACTGCCGAGTAATTGACCGGGGCGCTGGCCGCCGAGGTGCAGATGTGCGAGATAATTCATTCGCGCAGCTTAGCACTGCGCCTCACATATCGTTATAACCCGATATACCGATTAACGCTGATCTAAGATCAAAATCATATTGGTATATCGCGAAATAGCGATTTAAAGTTCGCCTCATCGCGATATAACGTTTTACGGAAAACGAGCACCGCCATGTCCATCGACCTCGACGAAATAATAAAAGCCCTGGCGCACCCAGTACGACGAGACATCCTTATCTGGCTCAAGGACCCGAAGGTCCAGTTCCCCGATCAGACCCACAACCATGAGTACGGCATCTGCGCCGGACAGATCGACCAACGCTGTGGCCTGTCGCAGTCGACCGTCTCCGCGCACCTGGCGACCTTGCAGCGGGCGGGCCTGATCAGCAGCCAGAAAGCCGGTCAATGGCACTTTTTCAAACGCAACGAGGATGTGATCCAAGCCTTCCTCGAAGCGCTCACCCAAGAACTCAGCAGCAGACGCTGACAAGGACCCGACAATGCCCCTCTCGCTCCTCATCCTGGCCTTGAGCGCCTTCGCCATCGGCACCACCGAGTTCGTCATCATGGGTCTGCTGCCCGATGTGGCGAACGACCTGGGTGTGTCGATCCCCGGCGCCGGCTGGCTGGTGACCGGCTACGCCCTGGGCGTGGCCATCGGCGCGCCCTTCATGGCCCTGGCCACCGCCAGGCTGCCGCGCAAGGCCGCCCTGGTAGCGTTGATGGGGATTTTCATCGTCGGCAACCTGCTGTGTGCGCTGGCCAGTGACTACAACGTGCTGATGTTCGCCCGTGTGGTCACCGCCCTGTGCCATGGCGCCTTCTTTGGTATCGGTTCGGTGGTCGCGGCAGGCCTGGTGCCCGCCAACAAGCGTGCCTCCGCCGTGGCCCTGATGTTCACCGGCCTGACCCTGGCCAACGTGCTCGGCGTACCGCTGGGCACCGCCCTGGGCCAGCAGGCCGGCTGGCGCTCGACCTTCTGGGCGGTGACCGTGATCGGCGTGATTGCCCTGATCGGCCTAATCCGCTTCCTGCCGGCCAAGCGCGACGAAGAGAAGCTCGACATGCGTTCGGAACTGGTCGCCCTCAAGGGCGCCGGGATCTGGCTGTCGCTGAGCATGACCGCGCTGTTCTCCGCCTCGGTGTTCACCCTGTTCACCTATGTCGCCCCGCTGCTGGGCGAGGTGACCGGCGTCTCGCCCCAGGGCGTGACCTGGACCCTGGTGCTGATCGGCCTGGGCCTGACCCTGGGCAACATCGTCGGCGGCAAGATGGCCGACAAAAGCCTGTCGGGCACCCTGGTCGGCGTGCTGATCGCGATGGCCGTGACCAGCTCCGTGCTGACCTGGACCAGCGTCGCGCTGATCCCCACCGAAATCACTCTGTTCCTCTGGGCCACCGCCTGCTTCGCCGCGGTGCCAGCCCTGCAGGTCAATGTGGTGACCTTCGGCAAGGCGGCGCCGAACCTGGTGTCCACGCTGAACATCGGCGCCTTCAACATCGGCAACGCCCTGGGCGCCTGGGTCGGCGGCAGCGTCATCGCCCACGGCTACGGCCTGGTCAACGTGCCGCTGGCGGCCGCCGCGCTGGCGATCCTGGCCCTGCTGGTGACGCTGATTACCTTTCGCCAGGGCGGCAACGCCGATCTGGCTCCTGCGACCAACTGATACGTTCATCTAAAGAAGGGTGTATTTCATGACGACTATTTTCGATCCGATCAAACTCGGCGACCTCGAGCTGGCCAACCGCATCATCATGGCGCCGCTGACCCGCTGCCGCGCCGACGAAGGTCGCGTGCCGAACGCGCTGATGGCCGAGTACTACGTACAACGCGCCTCCGCCGGCCTGATCCTCAGCGAGGCCACTTCGGTGACCCCGATGGGCGTCGGCTACCCGGACACCCCGGGCATCTGGTCCAACGACCAGGTGCGCGGCTGGAGCAACGTGACCAAGGCCGTTCACGGCGCGGGCGGCAAGATCTTCCTGCAGCTGTGGCACGTGGGCCGGGTTTCCCACCCAAGCTACCTGAACGGCGAAGCGCCGGTCGCGCCAAGCGCCATCCAGCCCAAGGGCCACGTCAGCCTGGTGCGCCCGCTGGCCGACTACCCGACCCCGCGCGCCCTGGAAACCGCTGAAATCGCCGATATCGTCGACGCCTACCGGGTCGGCGCCGAGAACGCCAAGGCCGCTGGTTTTGACGGTGTGGAAATCCACGGCGCCAACGGCTACCTGCTGGATCAGTTCCTGCAAAGCTCCACCAACCAGCGCACCGACCAGTACGGCGGCTCCCTGGAAAACCGTGCCCGCCTGCTGCTGGAAGTGACCGACGCCGCCATCGAAGTCTGGGGCGCCGGCCGTGTCGGCGTACACCTGGCGCCACGGGCCGACTCCCATGACATGGGCGACGACAACCTGGCCGAAACCTTCACCTATGTCGCTCGCGAACTGGGCAAACGCGGTATCGCCTTTATCTGCTCCCGCGAGAAAGAAGGCGCCGACAGCCTCGGCCCACAACTGAAAGAAGCCTTCGGCGGCCCGTATATCGCCAACGAGCGCTTCACCAAGGACAGCGCCAACGCCTGGCTGGCCAGCGGCAAGGCCGACGCCGTGGCCTTCGGTGTGCCCTTCATCGCCAACCCGGACCTGCCGGCCCGCCTGAAGGCCGATGCACCGCTGAACGATGCGCGTCCTGAACTGTTCTACGGCAAGGGTCCGGTCGGCTATATCGACTACCCGACGCTGTAAGGCGCTTCAATTAAAAAGCCCCGGACTCGCGAGAGCCGGGGCTTTTTGCTGCCCCTCCTTTTGTAGGAGCGAAGCTTGCTCGCGATGGTAGTCAACGATAATGCGGTGTGCCTGAAGCTACCCGTTGCCCTTGGGTTTATCGCGAGCAAGCTCCTACAAAGGCGGGGCGCGATTAGCTGCGCTTGCGCTGGCCCCAGGCCACGGCCAGGCCGCTGAGGCAGATCACCGCGATCCCGACTATGGCGAAGCTGTCCGGGGTGTGATCGAAGATCAGGTAGCCGTACATGCCGGCGAACAGGATCTGCCCGTAGCTGAACGGCGCCAGCATCGCCGGCGCGGCATGGCGGAAGGCCTGGGTCAGCAACAGGTGGCCGAGCATGCCGCAGGTACCGAGGCCGATCATAAACAGGGCGTGCCACAGGGTCGGCGTACTCCAGAAGAACGGCAGCGCCGCGCTCATGATCAGGCTGTTGAGAATTCCGGTGAGGAAGTTGCTGGTGGTAGGGCTGTCGATCCCGCTGAGCTTGCGGGTGAGCAACTGATAGAAGCCGAAACACAAGGCCGAGCACAGCGGCAGCAGAATCGCCGGGGTGAACAAGGCGCCGCCCGGACGAATCACGATCAAGACCCCGACGAAACCGGCCAGCACCGCCAGCCATTGGCCGCGGGTCACCCGCTCGCCCAGCAGCGGCACGGACAAGGCGGTGACCAGCAAAGGCGCGAGGAAGTTGACCGCGGTGGCCTCGGCCAGGGGGATATAACGCAGGCCGGTGGTGAAAAACAGGCTGGTGCCGATCAGGCACAAGGCACGCAACAGTTGCAGGCCTGGCCGCTTGGTACGCACCACGGCGGAGAAACCGCTGCGCGGCACGAACACCGCCAGCATCAACAGCGTGTGCACCACATACCGGGCCCAGACCACCATGACGATGGGGTAGAACCCGGACAGGTATTTGGACAGGGTGTCATGACTGGCGAACAGCAAAACCGCCAGGCAAATCAGTGCGATACCTTTTACCGGTTGCTCGGCACCCTTGTAAGCCGCGGTACTTACACTCATTCACATACCCGCAACAATTTCCCTACAAAATACGTAGCTCGCTATCTATCAAGATAAAGTCGCCACGTATATAAAGGCATCCCGGTGAGTTGTGACTAATGAAACATCAAGCTTTATAACGCGCAAACGTTGACATCTGCCGACGTAATTCCGCATTTTGTCTCAATTACGCAGGCTGGGACTCAGGCGCAGCATGTCCAATCCGGTATCGATCCAGCGCTCCGCTTCCTTATGGAGTTCGAAACTGTCCGGCGCCAACAGCCACTGATAAAGAATGCCATCAATATAGGCGTGGATGCTGATGGCCGCCCGGGCAGTATCGAGGTTCTCGGGCAGTTGTCCCCGCTTCACGGCATTGCGCAACCCCAGCTCGATATGCACGTTGCAATCCAGGCTGGCCGCGCGACGCTGGCGCCGCATGTCGCACATTTCATCGGTGATTTCGCACTTGTGAAACAAAATCTCATTAATGCGTCGGGTTTTCGGGTCCAGGGCAATTTGATGAAACAAATGAATCAGCAGCTTGCGCATGCACCCCAGCGGATCGACTTCTTCTTCGTCTTCACTGGCCCTGGCCATTTCATTCAGCGGCTCGCGCAAGGTATCGAGCATGGCCTGCACCAGATCCGCCTTGTTGCTGAAATGCCAGTAAATGGCTCCACGCGTGACACCGGCCAACGCCGCGATATCGGCCAGGGTGGTACGCGCCACACCGCGCTCGTAGAAAGCTTTTTCGGCCGCCTCGAGTATCTGTTTGCGGGTTTCTTGAGCTTCCTCTTTGGTACGACGGACCATGGCAGTAAACCTCGATCAGGATGTTTCAGCGATGCATGAAGCTCATCTGAATAAATATGGAACGGCATCTCGGGTGCCGTTTGCCCAGCCTACAATTCAACGTTTGCAACGGCTTTTGTAACCGAATGGGTACGCCGCCAAGGTATTTACAAACAACCATGAACGTAAGTATATTCCTTAGCAAGCTACTTATCCACTCAGCACCCGTTTTTTACCCTTCCACTTTTCGAGTGCGCATTTTGCGCGCCTGACCCGAGGATCTTCATGCAACTCAAGCCAGCTGTTACCGCTCTGGTCACTGCCGTCGCCCTGGCATCGCTGCTCAGCGGATGTAAAAAGGAAGAGGCGGCTCCCGCCCCACAAGCCCCTCAGGTCGGCGTAGTCACCCTGCAACCTCAAGCCTTTACCCTGACGTCCGAGCTTCCAGGGCGCACCACTGCGTTCCGGATCGCCGAGGTCCGTCCTCAGGTCAACGGCATCATTCTCAAGCGCCTGTTCAAGGAAGGCGGCGACGTCAAGGAAGGTCAGCAGCTCTATCAGATCGATCCGTCGGTCTATGAGTCGACCCTCAAGAGCGCCCAGGCCAACCTGCAATCGACCAAGTCGATCTCCGATCGCTACAAGCAGCTGGTCGACGAACAGGCCGTAAGCCGCCAGGAATACGACACCGCCGTCGCCAACCGCCTGCAATCGGAAGCCGCGCTGCAGAGCGCCCAGATCGACCTGCGCTACACCAAGGTGCTGTCGCCGATCTCCGGGCGTATCGGCCGTTCTTCGGTCACCGAAGGCGCATTGGTCAGCAACGGTCAATCCGCCGCCATGGCAACCATCCAGCAACTCGATCCGATCTACGTCGACGTCACCCAGTCGTCGGTGGAACTGCTCGAGCTGCGCCGCGAGCTGGAAAGCGGTCGCCTGCAGAAGGCCGGCGACAATGCCGCCAAGGTCAAGCTGACCCTGGAAGACGGCAGCCAGTACAAGCTCGACGGCAAGCTGGAGTTCTCCGAAGTGTCGGTCGACGAAACCACCGGCTCCGTGACCCTGCGCGCAGTGTTCCCGAACCCGGAACACACTCTGCTGCCAGGCATGTTCGTGCACGCGCAACTGCAGGCCGGCGTGAATGCCGCGGCGATCCTCGCCCCGCAACAAGGCGTGACCCGCGACCTCAAGGGCACACCGACCGCTCTGGTGGTTGGCCCGGACAACAAGGTTGAACTGCGTCAGCTCAAGGCCAGCCGCACCGTCGGCAACCAGTGGCTGATCGAGGACGGCCTGAAGGCCGGTGATCGCCTGATCACCGAAGGGCTGCAATTCGTCCGACCTGGCGTCGAAGTCAAAGCCAGCGAAGCGACCAACGTTCCAGCCAAAAACCCGGCCACTGCACAGGCAACTGACAAAGCTGCAGGCGGCAAAGGGGAGTAAACCATGTCGAAATTTTTTATCGACCGTCCGATTTTCGCCTGGGTAATCGCCCTGGTGATCATGCTGGTCGGGGCTCTATCGATCCTCAAATTGCCGATCAACCAATACCCGAGCATCGCGCCTCCAGCGATCGCCATCTCCGTGACCTACCCAGGTGCTTCCGCACAGACCGTGCAGGACACCGTGGTCCAAGTCATCGAGCAGCAGCTCAACGGTATCGACAACCTGCGTTATGTGTCCTCGGAAAGTAACTCCGACGGCAGCATGACCATTACCGCGACCTTCGAGCAGGGCACCAACTCGGACACCGCGCAGGTCCAGGTACAGAACAAGCTGAACCTGGCCACCCCGCTGCTGCCGCAAGAAGTGCAGCAACAGGGTATCCGCGTGACCAAGGCGGTGAAGAACTTCCTGTTGGTGATCGGTGTGGTTTCCGAGGACGGCAGCATGTCCAAGGACGACCTCTCGAACTACATCGTGTCCAACATGCAGGACCCGATTTCGCGGACCGCGGGCGTGGGTGACTTCCAGGTGTTCGGTGCCCAGTACGCCATGCGTATCTGGCTCGACCCGGCCAAGCTGAACAACTTCAACCTGACTCCGGTTGACGTGAAGAACGCCGTGGCGGCGCAGAACGTCCAGGTGTCGTCCGGCCAGATCGGTGGCTTGCCAGCCCTGCCAGGCCAGCAACTGAACGCCACCATCATCGGCAAGACCCGCCTGCAGACTGCCGAGCAGTTCAAGGCGATCCTGCTGAAGGTCAACGCGGACGGCTCGCAAGTGCGCCTGGGCGATGTCGCCGATGTCGCCCTGGGGGGTGAAAACTACTCCGTCAGTGCTCAGTTCAACGGTGCCCCGGCTTCCGGACTGGCCGTGAAACTGGCCAACGGCGCCAACGCCCTGGACACCGCCAAGGCCCTGCGCAAGACCATCAGCGACCTGGAACCGTTCTTCCCGGAAGGCATGAAAGTAGTGTTCCCGTACGACACCACCCCGGTGGTGACCGAGTCGATCAAGGGTGTGGTCGAGACCCTGGTCGAAGCGATCGTGCTGGTGTTCCTGGTGATGTTCCTGTTCCTGCAGAACTTCCGCGCCACCGTCATCACCACCATGACCGTTCCGGTGGTGTTGCTGGGTACCTTCGGCATCCTCGCGGCCGCCGGGTTCAGCATCAACACCCTGACCATGTTCGGCATGGTGCTGGCCATCGGCTTGCTGGTGGACGACGCCATCGTCGTGGTGGAAAACGTCGAGCGGGTAATGGCCGAGGAAGGCCTGTCACCCAAGGAAGCGACCAAGAAGTCCATGGGCCAGATCCAGGGCGCCCTGGTCGGTATTGCCCTGGTGCTGTCGGCGGTACTGCTGCCGATGGCGTTCTTCAGCGGTTCCACCGGTGTGATCTACAAGCAGTTCTCGATCACCGTGGTCTCGGCCATGGCGCTGTCGGTACTGGTTGCCCTGATCTTCACCCCGGCCCTGTGCGCCACCATGCTCAAGGCCATTCCCCACGGCGAACACGCCGCGCCGAAACGCGGCTTCTTCGGCTGGTTCAACCGTACCTTCGACCGCAGCGTCAAAAGCTACGAGCGTGGCGTGGGCAACATCCTGCGGCACAAGGCGCCTTACCTGCTGGCCTACGCGCTGATCGTGGTCGGCATGATCTGGCTGTTCGCCCGTATCCCGACTGCGTTCCTTCCGGAAGAAGACCAGGGCGTACTGTTCGCCCAGGTACAGACCCCGGCCGGCTCCAGCTCCGAGCGGACCCAGGTGGTCGTCGACGAAATGCGCGCCTACCTGCTGGACAAGGAAAAGGACACCGTAGCCTCGGTCTTTACCGTGAACGGCTTCAACTTCGCCGGTCGTGGCCAGAGTTCGGGCATGGCGTTCATCATGCTCAAGCCGTGGGACGAACGCTCCGTGGACAACAGCGTGTTCAACCTGGCCGCCCGTGCCCAGCAGCACTTCTTCAGCTTCCGTGACGCGATGGTGTTCGCCTTCGCCCCACCGGCGGTACTGGAGCTGGGTAACGCCACCGGTTTCGACGTGTTCCTGCAGGACCGCGCCGGTATCGGCCACGAGAAACTGATGGAAGCACGCAACCAGTTCCTCGGCATGGCGGCGCAGAGCAAGATCCTCTCCCAGGTGCGTCCGAACGGCCTGAACGACGAGCCGCAGTACCAGCTGGAAATCGATGACGAGAAGGCCAGCGCCCTGGGCGTGACCATCTCCGACATCAACAACACCTTGTCGATTGCCCTGGGCAGTAGCTACGTCAACGACTTCATCGACCGCGGTCGGGTGAAGAAGGTGTACATCCAGGGTCAGCCTAACGCTCGCATGAGCCCCGAGGACCTGAAGAAGTGGTACGTGCGCAACAGCGCCGGGACCATGGTGCCGTTCGCCTCCTTCGCCAAGGGCACGTGGATCTACGGTTCGCCGAAACTGGCCCGTTACAACGGCGTGGAAGCGGTGGAAGTCCTGGGTGCCCCGGCGCCGGGCTACAGTACCGGTGAAGCCATGGCCGAAGTCGAAGCCATCGCCAAGAAGCTGCCGGCCGGTGTCGGTATCTCCTGGACCGGCCTGTCCTACGAGGAACGCCTGTCGGGCTCGCAAGCGCCTGCGCTGTACGCCTTGTCGCTGCTGATGGTGTTCCTGTGTCTGGCGGCGCTGTATGAAAGCTGGTCGATTCCGATCGCGGTCATGCTGGTGGTGCCGCTGGGGATCATCGGTGCGCTGATGGCGACCAGCCTGCGCGGTCTGTCCAACGACGTGTACTTCCAGGTGGGGCTGTTGGTGACCATCGGTCTGGCGGCGAAAAACGCCATTCTGATCGTCGAGTTCGCCAAGGAACTGCACGAACAGGGCCGCAGCCTGGTGGACGCGGCGATCGAAGCCTGCCGCATGCGTCTGCGTCCGATCATCATGACCTCCCTGGCCTTCGTGCTCGGTGTGGTACCGCTGGCCATCTCCACCGGCGCAGGCTCGGGTAGCCAGCATGCGATCGGTACCGGGGTGATTGGCGGTATGCTCACCGCGACTGTCCTGGCAATATTCTGGGTACCTTTGTTCTTCGTCACCGTGTCCAAGATGGGCCGCCGCAAGGCAGACGAAGCGCAAACTACTGAAACTCCTGAAGAGGCTGGCCAATGAGCAAGTCGCTACTCTCCCTCGCAATCACCGCCGCCGTGCTGAGTGGTTGCTCGCTGATACCGGATTATCAGCAGCCGCAAGCGCCGGTCGCGGCGCAATACCCGCAAGGGCCGGCCTATTCGCCTGCGGAGGCAGCCAACCAGGCAGCCGCCGAACAGGGCTGGCGGCAGTTTTTCCATGACCCTGCCCTGCAGCAGCTGATCCAGACCGCGCTGGTGAACAACCGCGACCTGCGGGTCGCGGCGCTGAACATCGACGCCTACGCCGCGCAGTACCAGATCCAGCGCGCGGACCTGTTCCCGGCGATTTCGGCCAACGGCAGCGGCAGTCGTCAACGTACCCCGGCGCGGATGTCGCAGACCGGTGAAGCGGCCATCTCCAGCCAGTACTCGGCAACCCTGGGTATCAGCGCTTACGAGCTGGACCTGTTCGGTCGCGTTCGCAGCTTGAGCGAGCAGGCCTTGCAGACCTACTTCTCCAGCGAAGAAGCCCGGCGCAGCACGCAGATCAGCCTGGTGGCCAGCGTGGCCAACGCCTACCTGACCTGGCAGGCCGACAAGGAACTGCTCAAGCTGACCCAGGACACCCTGGCGGCCTACGAGGAGAGCTACCGCCTCACCTCGCGCAGCAACGAAGTCGGCGTGGCCTCGGCCCTGGACCTGAGTCAGGCGCGGACCTCGGTGGAAAACGCCCGGGTGCAACTGGCGCGTTACACCCGCCAGGTGGCCCAGGACGAAAACAGCCTGACCCTGCTGCTGGGTACCTCGATTCCGGCCAACCTGCCGAGCGCGCAGCCGTTGTCGGCCGACCTGCTCAGCGAGTTGCCGGCCGGCCTGCCGTCGGAACTGCTGCAACGCCGTCCGGACATCCTTGCCGCCGAGCACAACCTGAAAGCCGCCAACGCCAGTATTGGCGCGGCACGCGCGGCGTTCTTCCCGAGCATCAGCCTGACCGCCAATGCCGGGACCTTGAGCCCTGACATGGGCGGCCTGTTCAAGGGTGGCTCGGGCACCTGGTCGTTCGCGCCGCAGATCAATATCCCGATCTTCAACGCCGGCAGCCTGCGCGCCAGCCTGGATTACTCGAAAATCCAGAAAGACATCAACGTGGCGCAGTACGAGAAATCCATCCAGACCGCCTTCCAGGAAGTCTCCGATGGCCTGGCCGCACGTCAGACCTACAACCAGCAGTTGCAGGCCCAGCGTGACTTCGTCAACGCCAACCAGGACTACTACCGTCTGGCCGAGCGTCGCTACCGCATCGGTGTCGACAGCAACCTGACCTTCCTCGACGCCCAGCGCTCGCTGTTCAGCGCGCAGCAAGCGTTGATCACCGACCGGCTTGCGCAGCTGACCAGCGAGGTCAACCTGTACAAGGCCCTGGGTGGCGGTTGGAACGAGCAAGGTTCGCAGAAAGCCGAAGTGAGCAAAGAGGCACCGCCACTGAAGCTGTTCTGAGTGCATGACGCTTGAAAAAAGCCCACCTTCCGGTGGGCTTTTTTATGGGCCGAAGACGGCCGCCACTTGTGTTCGTTAATCGCCCAAAACCCGCCAAGGCCAATTGAACAGGCCCGTTGATCCAACGCACCATTCCCCGCACCTACAAAAACCAATAACAACAGGTTCGTCATCATGACCCCGCGCCCTGCCCGCTCCGGCTGATTCCGTTCCATCCACCCTCCCGGTTTCAACCTTGTCTGCAACCTGACGTTGCGGCAGCGCCCTGCCTCACCCCTAACAATTAGAGAGCCCGATCCATGAAGCCATCCACTCGCACTCCCTATTCCCTGCTGCCCAGCCTGCTGGCCGTCAGCATCGCCGGCACGGCCCTGCCGGTCATGGCCGCGGAGTCCGGCTTTCTCGAAGACGCCAAGGTCAACCTGAACCTGCGCAACTTCTACATCAACCGTAACTTCACCAACCCGGGCAAGAGCCAGGGCAAGGCTGAAGAGTGGACCCAGAGCTTCATCCTCGACGCCAAGTCCGGCTTCACCCAGGGCACCATCGGTTTCGGCATGGACGTGCTGGGGTTGTACTCGCTGAAGCTCGATGGTGGCAAGGGCACCGGCGGCACCCAGCTGCTGCCCCTGGATCACGACGGGCGTCCGGCCGACCACTTCGGCCGCACGGGCGTCGCGTTCAAGGCCCGCCTGTCGCAGACCGAAGTCAAGGTCGGCGAATGGATGCCAGTGCTGCCGATCCTGCGCTCGGACGACGGTCGCTCCCTGCCCCAGACCTTCCGCGGCGGCCAGATCACCTCGAAGGAAATTGACGGCCTGACCCTCTACGGCGGCCAGTTCCGCGCCAACAGCCCGCGTGACGACAGCAGCATGAGCGACATGTCGATGACCGGCAAAGCGGCCTTCACCTCCGACCGTTTCAACTTCCAGGGCGGCGAATACAGCTTCAACGACAAGCGCACCCAGGTCGGGGTGTGGAACGCCCAGCTCAAGGACATCTACAGCCAGCAATACCTCAACCTGATCCACAGCCAGCCGCTGGGCGACTGGACCCTGGGCGCCAACATCGGCTTCTTCTACGGCAAGGAAGATGGCAGCGCCCGCGCCGGCGACCTGGACAACAAGACCTGGTCGGGCCTGTTCTCGGCCAAGTACGGCGGCCACACCTTCTATGTCGGCCTGCAGAAACTCACCGGCGACAGCGCTTGGATGCGCGTCAACGGCACCAGCGGCGGCACCCTGGCCAACGACAGCTACAACGCCAGCTACGACAACGCCCAGGAAAGATCCTGGCAACTGCGCCATGACTACAACTTCGTCGCGGTCGGCATACCCGGCCTGACCCTGATGAACCGCTACATCAAGGGCGACAACGTGCACACCGGCACCATCACCGACGGCAAGGAATGGGGACGCGAGAGCGAGCTGGCCTACACCGTGCAAAGCGGCACGCTGAAGAACCTCAACGTCAAATGGCGCAACTCGACCATGCGCCGCGACTTCAGCACCAACGAGTTCGACGAGAACCGCCTGATCATCAGCTACCCGATCAGCCTGCTATAAGCCCACTCGCTCCCCCACGCCAAAAACAAGGCCAGCCCCATTCCCCGGGGCTGGCCTTGTTTTTTGCAGGAGCGAAGCTTGCTCGCGATGATCGTCAACGATGGCGCGTACTGGCGGATTGAACGCGGCCCCCTCAGGTTCATCGCGAGCAAGCTCGCTCCTGCAGGGAAAGCGCAGCGGCGCCGAGTTGCTCGGCGCCGCCTTTCTTTACAAGTCGCGGGTCATCAGGCGCGGGATTCGACGCCCAGCTCGTCCCACACCGACTCGGCCAGGTGGAAGGTCGCGTTGGCCGCCGGAATACCGCAGTAGATCGCGCTCTGCATGATCACTTCCTTGATCTCGGCGCGGCTCACGCCGTTGTTGGCGGCGGCGCGCAGGTGCAACTTCAGCTCTTCGTTGCGGTTCATGCCGATCAGCATGGCGATGGTGATCAGGCTGCGGGTGTGGCGTGGCAGGCCCGGACGTGTCCAGATATCGCCCCAGGCGTGCCGGGTGATCATTTCCTGGAACTCCGAGTTGAACTCGGTCAGGGTGCTCAGGCTGCGATCGACATGGGCATCACCCAGCACCGCGCGACGCACTTGCATGCCTTCGGCGTAACGTTGTTTCTCGTCCATCGGGGGCATCCTCAAATGTTCTGGTCAGCCAGCAGAAATGCCACGACCCGTTCGCTGAATGCTGCGCCGGCCTGGACGTTGGACAGGTGCGCCGCATGGAACTCGGCGTATTCGGCGCCGCGCACGCGCTCCTGAATGAAATGCCCGCCGGAGGGCGGCGTGACCGCATCTTCGGTGCCGGACACCACCAGGGTCGGCGCTTCGATCGCCGACAGTTGATCGCGGAAATCCGCATCGCGCACCGCCGCGCAGTTGGCGGCATACCCCTGGGGCGAGGTGGCCGCCAGCATGTCGGTGATCAGCCTGGCTTGGTCCGGGTGCGCCGCGGCGAAGTCCGGGGTGAACCAGCGGGCGATCGAGGCATCGCGCAATGCGATCATGGCCGCCTGGCCATCGCGCAGCACGGTTTCGATGCGCGGGTTCCATACCGATGGATCGCCGATCTTCGCCGCGGTGTTGCACACCACCAGCTTGTTCAGGCGCTCGCCGGCATTGATGCCCAGCCACTGGCCGATCAGCCCGCCCATGGACAGGCCGCAGAAATGCACACGCTGGATATGCAGCGCATCCAGCAGCGCCAGCACGTCACGGCCCAACTGCTCAATGCTGTAGGGGCCTTCGGTGACCAGGGATTTGCCGTGGCCACGGGTGTCGAAACGCAGCACCCGGAAGTGCTTGGTAAAGGCCGGAATCTGCATGTCCCACATGTGCAGGTCGGTACCCAGGGAGTTGGACAGGACCAGCACCGGCGCATCGACCGGGCCGTCCAGTTGGTAATGCAGTTCGCCATCGGCGAGTTGTACGAATGCCACGGCAGTCTCCTTCAGGCGTTCAAGGCTAAATGTTCGGCCACGGCGCGCTCGACCCAGGCTTGCGCCTGGCCGAGGTAATGCGCCGGGTCCAGCAGGCGATCCAGTTCTTCCGCCGACAGCTCGGCGGTCACTTGCGGCTCATCCCCCAGCACCGCGCGCAGATGCCGTTGTTCGGCCACCGCACGCTTGCAGCACTGCTCCAGCAGATGGTGTGCGGTCTCGCGGCCCAGGCGCTGGGCCAGGGCGATGCTCACGGCTTCCGCCAGCACCAGCCCCTGGGTCAGGTCGAGGTTCCTGACCATGCGCGCGGCGTCGACTTCCAGCCCGTCGGCCACCAGCAGCGCCTGTTGCAAGGCACCGGACACCAGGCAGCAGATCTCCGGCAGGGTTTCCCATTCGGCGTGCCACAGGCCCAGGCTGCGTTCGTGCTCCTGGGGCATGGCGCTGAACATCGTCGCCAGCAGCCCGGGAACCCGGGTCGCCGCGCCGATCAATACCGCCGCGCCCACCGGGTTGCGCTTGTGCGGCATGGTCGAGGAGCCGCCCTTGCCCGGCGCCGACGGCTCGAAGACTTCCGCCGCCTCGGTCTGCATCAGCAGGCTGATGTCACGGCCGAGCTTGCCGAGGCTGCCGGCGATCAGGCCGAGCACCGAGGCGAACTCCACCAGCCGGTCGCGCTGGGTGTGCCAGGGCTGCTCCGGCAGGCTCAGTTGCAACTCCTCGGCCAGGGCCTGGGCAATGGGCAGGGCCTGCTCGCCCAGGGCCGCGAGGGTGCCCGAGGCCCCGCCGAACTGCAGCACCAGCAAGCGCGGCTTGAGCTGCGCCAGACGCTCGCGGCTGCGGGTCACGGCCCCCAGCCAGCCGGCGACCTTCATGCCGAGGGTGACCGGCGTGGCATGTTGCAGCCAGGTGCGGCCGGCCATGGGTGTGTCGGCATAACGTTGGGCCTGGGCGGCCAGGATGCCGCCGAGGCGCGCCAGGTCGTTGTCGATCAGGCTCAGCGCCTGCCGCAGTTGCAGGACCAGCCCGCTGTCCATCACATCCTGGCTGGTGGCGCCCAGGTGCACATAACGCTCGGCGCTGGCATCGGTCTTGGCGATCTGCTTGCCCAGGGCCTTGACCAGTGGGATCGCTGAGTTGCCCGCAGTGGCGATGGCCTGGCCCAGGGCGGAAAAATCATAGAGTCCGGCGCGGCAGGCCGCCTCGATCGGCGCCACCGCCGCGGCCGGAATCACTCCGACCCGAGCCTCGGCCCGGGCCAGCGCGGCCTCGAAGTCGAGCATGGCCTGGACCCGGCCCTGGTCGCAGAACACCGCGCGCATATCGCGGGTGGTGAAGTAGGCATCGAACAGTTGGTTGCTCGCCGGTGTACTCATAAACAATCCTTTGGGGCGTGCGCCCGCGACGGACGCACGCGGACAGGTCAAAGATCGTGGTGCAGGTACGCCGCCTGTTTAGGCAGACGCAGGCTGAACAGGAAGGCAATCGCCATCATCGCCGTCACGTACCAGTAGAAGGTGTTTTCCATGCCCAGGGATTTCAGGCCCAGGGCCACGTATTCCGCCGAACCGCCGAACAGCGCGTTGGCCACCGCATAAGCCAGGCCTACCCCCAGCGCCCGCACTTGCGGCGGGAACATCTCGGCTTTTACCAGGCCGCTGATGGAGGTGTAGAAACTGACGATCGCCAGGGCCAGGGTGATCAGCACGAAGGCCAGGAACGGGCTGGTAACGGTTTTCAGGGTCAGCAGGATAGGCACGGTGCACAGCGTGCCCAACGCGCCGAACCAGAGCATCGAGTTACGCCGGCCGATCTTGTCCGCCAGCATGCCGAACAGCGGCTGCATGCACATATAAAGGAACAGCGCGCCGGTCATGATGTAGCTGGCGGTCTTGGCGTGCATGCCGGCGGTGTTCACCAGGTACTTCTGCATATAGGTGGTGAAGGTGTAGAAAATCAGCGAGCCGCCGGCGGTGTAGCCGAGCACGGTGACAAAGGCCTTCGAGTGATGCTTGAACAGCGCGGCCACGCTGCCGGCGTCCTTGTCTTCACGCATTTCCTTGCTGGTGGTTTCTTTCAGCGAACGCCGCAGCAGCAGGGAGATCAGGGCGGCGATAGCGCCGATCACGAACGGAATGCGCCAACCCCAGGCCTTGAGCTCCGCCTCGTCGAGAAACTGTTGCAGGATCACCACCACCAGCACCGCCAGCAGTTGCCCGCCGATCAGGGTCACGTACTGGAAGGAGGCGAAGAACCCGCGCTGGCCCTTGAGCGCGACTTCGCTCATGTAGGTCGCGGTGGTGCCGTATTCCCCGCCCACTGACAGGCCCTGGAACAGCCGCGCCATCAGCAGCAGCGCCGGCGCCCAGGCACCGATGCTGGCGTAGGTCGGCAGGAAGGCGATGACCAAGGAGCCGGCGCACATCATCAGCACCGAGATCATCATGGAATTCTTGCGCCCGTGCTTGTCGGCCACCCGGCCGAACAGCCAGCCGCCGATAGGACGCATCAGAAACCCGGCGGCGAACACGCCGGCGGTATTGAGCAGTTGCACCGTGGGGTCGTCGGAGGGGAAAAACGCCGGGGCGAAATAGATCGCGCAGAAGGCGTAGACGTAGAAGTCGAACCATTCGACCAGGTTGCCGGAGGAGGCGCCGACGATCGCGAAGATCCTCTTGCTGCGTTCCTCGGTCGTGTAGTGACTGGTTAACGTTGTCATGGCTTTTCACTCTTTGGGGACGTGGTGAGTCTAGACATACTTTGTAACAGTCCCGTTCCGCAAGACGACCTTGGGGGGAGCGACCGGCTCAGCCTTATCGCGAACCAGCCCACTCCCCCCAGGCGCACTCAATAATCGAAGAACACCGTTTCCGCGTCGGTCCCCTGCAGGATCACGTTCCACTGGTAGTGGCCCGCGGCATCCGCCTTGGCCAGCAAAGTGGCGCGACGCTCTTCGGGCACGCAGGCCAACAGCGGATCGGCCGCGTTGGCCGGCTCGCCGTCGAAGTAGATGCGGGTCAGCAGGTGCTTGACCAGGCCCCGGGCAAACACCAGCACCACCAGGTGCGGCGCCTGGGTCGAACCCTGCAGGCCAGGCACGCTGCCCGGCTTGATGGTGGTGAAGCGGAAACGCCCTTCCCCATCCACCGGCACCCGGCCGAAGCCCTGGAAGTTCGGGTCCAGGGCCTTGGCCTGATCGTCCTCAGGGTGGTCGTACTTGCCGGCCGCGTTGGCCTGCCAGATTTCCAGCATGGCGTCGTTGACGAAATCGCCGTTGCCATCCACCACCTGGCCGCTGATCGCCACCCGCTCGCCGAGGGTCTCGGCCTGGGTCAGGTCTTCGCGGTTCAGCCAGGTCAGGCCGATGTGGTAGTAGGGGCCGACGGTGTGGGACGTGGTCGCAGTCAGCGTCATCTTATTTCTCCATCGGCGTGGCATCGCGGCCGCGCAAGACGATGTCCCAACGGTAGCCGAGGGCGTAGGACGGAATGGTTTTCTCCAGGTCGAAGCTGGCGATCAGGCGTTCCTTGGCGCTGGTGTCCGGCACGCAGTTGTAGATCGGGTCGTAGGCCAGCAGCGGGTCGCCCGGGAAATACATCTGGGTCACCAGGCGCGTGAGGATACTCGGCCCGAACAGCGAGAAGTGGATATGTGCCGGACGCCAGGCATTGTGGTGGTTACCCCAGGGGTAGGCACCGGGCTTGATGGTCTGGAACTGGTACCAGCCATCGGCGTCGGTGACGGTGCGCCCGGTGCCGGTGAAGTTCGGGTCCAGCGGCGCATCGTGCAGGTCACGCTCGTGGTTGTAGCGACCGGCGGCGTTGGCCTGCCAGATCTCCACCAGGATCCCCGGCACCGGCAAGCCGTTCTCGTCCAGCACCCGGCCGTGGATGATGATGCGTTCGCCCTGGGGCTCGCCGGCATGCTGCGCGGTCAGGTCGTTATCCTTGTCCTGCAGGTAATCGGCGCCGATGGTCGGGCCGGTGATTTCCGACAGCGAATGGGGCAGGAACACCAGCGGCTTGGACGGCGAGCGGGTGTTGGTGGATTTGTAGGCCGGGTGCAGGTAATCAGGCTGAGTACCTGGTTGCGGGCGCCGGTAACCGGGCTTGTCGGTCATGCTTGATCCTCGTTCTTATAAGAAGCGCGTCAGACGCGCTCGATGGCCAGTGCCAGGCCCTGGCCGACACCCACGCACATGGTCGCCAGGCCTTTCTTGCCACCGGTCTTTTCCAGGTGGTGCAGCGCGGTCAATACCAGGCGCGCGCCGCTCATGCCCAGTGGATGGCCAAGGGCGATGGCGCCGCCGTTGGGGTTGACCTGGGGCGCGTCGTCCGCCAGGCCCAGTTCGCGCAACACCGCCAGGCCCTGGCTGGCGAAGGCCTCGTTGAGTTCGATCACATCAAAATCGCTGACCGCCACGCCCAGGCGCTCGGTCAACTTGCGCACTGCCGGCACCGGGCCGATGCCCATCACCCGTGGCGCGACGCCGGCGCTGGCCATGCCCAGCACCCGGGCACGGGCGGTCAGGCCGTGCTTTTTCACCGCCTCGGCCGACGCCAGGATCAGCGCCGCCGCCCCGTCGTTGACGCCCGAGGCGTTGCCGGCGGTGACAGTCTTGTCCGGGCCATTGACCGGCTTGAGCTTGCTCAGGGTTTCCAGCGAGGTATCGGCCCGCGGATGCTCGTCCTGCTCGACCACTGTCTCGCCCTTCTTGTGGACGATACGCACCGGGACGATTTCCTCAGCGAAGAACCCGGCGGCCTGCGCCGCGGCGGTGCGTTGCTGGCTGCGCAGGGCGAACGCGTCCTGGTCGGCGCGCGACACCTGATAATCGTCGGCGACGTTGTCGGCGGTCTGCGGCATGGCATCCACGCCGTACTGGGCCTTCATCAGCGGGTTGATGAAGCGCCAGCCGATGGTGGTGTCTTCCAGTTTCATGTTGCGCGAAAAGGCAGTGTCGGCCTTGCCCATGACAAAGGGCGCACGGGACATCGACTCGACGCCGCCGGCGATGGCCAGCTCCATCTCGCCACTGGCGATGGCGCGGAAGGCAGTGCCGATGGCATCCATGCCCGAAGCGCACAGGCGGTTGAGGGTCACACCCGGAATGGTTTCCGGCAGCCCGGCCAGCAGCAGCGCCATGCGCGCCACGTTGCGATTGTCTTCGCCGGCCTGGTTGGCGCAGCCGAGGAACACCTCGTCCACCGCGCTCCAGTCCACCGACGGGTTGCGCTCGATCAGCGCCTTGATCGGCGCGGCGGCCAGATCGTCGGCACGGACGGTCGACAGGCCGCCACCAAAGCGGCCGATGGGGGTACGAATGGCGTCACAGATAAACACTTCGCGCATCAGGCTTCTCCCGGGGTCTGGCCATGGGCCGCGGCGGTGCGGGCTTCCAGGTCGCGCAGGGCGGTCAGTTCGATCTCGGTCGGCGCGGCGGTCTCTGCGACCTGGTCGGCGAAACGGATCGCCCAACCGGTGGCGGCGACCACCTGCTCACGGGTCACGCCCGGGTGCAGCGAGGTAACCACGAACTCATGGCTGCCGGCTTCCGGCTCCATGATGCACAGGTCGGTGATGATCCCTACCGGCCCGGCCCCTGGCAGGCCCAGGCGTTTGCGCGAGTCGCCGCCTTCGCCATGACCGACCGAGGTGATGAAGTCGAGCTTGTCGACAAAGGAGCGCGACGACTGCTTGAGGATGATCAGCACGCTTTTGGCGGAACCTGCGATCTCCGGCGCACCGCCAGCACCTGGCAGGCGGACTTTCGGCTGGTGGTAATCGCCGACCACCGTGGTGTTGATGTTGCCGAAACGGTCGACCTGGGCGGCGCCGAGGAAACCGACGTCGATACGCCCGCCTTGCAGCCAGTAGCGGAAGATCTCGCCGGTCGGCACCACGGTGTCCGCGGTCTCGGCCAGTTCGCCGTCACCGATGGACAGCGGCAGCACGCTGGGCTTGGCGCCGATCGGGCCGGATTCGTAGATCAGCACCACGTCCGGCGACGAAGTCAGGCGCGCCAGGTTGGCGGCCTTGGACGGCAGGCCGATCCCGACAAAGCACACCGAGCCGTTCTGCAGGCGGCGGGCGGCGGCAACGGTCATCATTTCATTGGTGGTGTAAGTCATTATTTGGCCCCCGTTGCTGCGGCCAGCTTGGCCTGGAATTCGCTGAAGTCAGCGCTGCCGCGGATGTATTCGTTGATCCAGGCGGTGAAGGTTTCACGGTCGCGGGCGATCGGGTCCCAGGCCTGGTAGAAGATGTTGTCGCGCTCGGTGTAACCGTGGGCGTAGGACGGATGGGCGCCGCCCGGTACGTGGCAGACCGCGCTCAGGGCCCAGGTCGGCAGCACACAGGCGTTCATCGGCGCGTTCAGGTCGTCGACGATTTCTTCCACGGTGACGATGCAGCGCTTGGCGGCCAGGGCGGCCTCCTTCTGCACGCCAAGGATGCCCCACAGCAGCACGTTGCCCTTGCGGTCGGCTTTTTGCGCGTGGATCACGGTGACGTCAGGGCGTACCGATGGCACTGCCGCCAGCACTTCACCGGTGAATGGGCAGGTCACGCTCTTGATCAACGGGTTGACCTTCGGCAGGTCGGAGCCGGCATAAGCGCGCAACACCGCGAATGGCAGGCCCGAGGCACCCGCCACGTAGGCGTTGGCCAGGTCGGCATGGCTGTGCTCTTCGATTTCCAGGGCATGCGGCCATTGCTTCTCGACCGCGTCCCGCAGGCGATGCAGGGAGCCGACGCCCGGGTTGCCGCCCCAGGAGAAAATCAGCTTGCGGGCACAACCGGCACCGATCAACTGGTCGTAGATCAGGTCAGGGGTCATCCGTACCAGGGTCAGGTCTTTTTTGCCCTGGCGAATGATTTCGTGACCCGCGGCCGTGGGGATCAGGTGGGTGAAGCCTTCGAGCGCGACGGTATCGCCGTCGTTGACGAACTGCTTCACCGCATCGTGCAGCGAAAGGATTTCAGCCATGGAGGGATCTCCCGATTGTTATTGAGCGACTGGAAGAAAAAGGCGCGAGGGATACGCCTGAGTGACTGAAGATTAAGCCGGGGGAAAAACCCAAACAATCCGATAATCGACTGAGCGTTCGTTTATCGAACAGATTGTTGCCTGACTATCGATTGCGCCGCGGCCACTGCCGCAGGCTGCGATCGACCCGGGCCGCGTTCGGAGAACGGTCGCGAAGACCTCAGGCTCGCTGAAGGCCTTCGCCTTATCGCAGCCTGCGGCAGCGGCTACAGGTATTCAGCGCCCCCTTCGGGAGCGCTTTGCTCATTCGATCAGGTCGCGTCCGCATGGCTGACCATGCCCTTGATCACCACCGCCGTGGTCGCCAGCGCCGCCGGGATCACCAGCGCGGTCAGCACCTGCTCGAAGTTCCAGCCCAGCCCCAAGAGCGTGGCGCCCATCCAGGCCCCGAGGATGGCGCCGAAGCGGCCGATGCCGAGCATCCACGACACGCCGGTGGCGCGGCCCTGGGTCGGATAGAAACGCGCGGCCAGGGACGGCATCGCCGATTGCGCGCCGTTGACGCACATGCCGGCGATCAGCACCAGGGTCGCCAGCAAGGTGATGTTGCCCAGGCTTTGCCCAACCGCGTAGGCGAAGACCCCGGCCAGCAGGTAGAAGGTGCCGATGACCTTGTGCGGGTTGAAGCGGTCCATGGCCCAGCCCACCGCCACGGCGCTGAGTACCCCGCCAAACTGGAACAGCGCGCCGATAAAGGCCGCCTGCTCCATGCTCGCGCCGCTGTCACGCATCAGGGTCGGCAGCCAGCTGGTCAGCAGGTACACGATCACCAGCCCCATGAAATAGGTCAGCCACAACAGCAAGGTGCCAGCGCTGTAGGTCCCGGAGAAAATCACCGCGAACACATTGCGCGCCTTCACCGTCTTCTGTTCCGGCACGCTGAAGCTCGCGGCCTGGCCGACCGTGCCCGGCTCGATGGGCGCCAGGGCCTTGCGCACCTTGTCGGTGCCACGATTGCGCACCACCAGGTAACGCGCCGACTCCGGCAGCCAGGCCAGCAGCACCAGCGCCAGAATCAGCGGCAGGATCCCGCCGATCAGCAACAGGCTGTGCCAGCCGAACGCCGGGATCAGCTTGGCGGAAATGAAACCGCCACCGGCCATGCCCAGGTTGAAACCACAGAACATGCTGGTCACCAGCAACGACTTGTGGCGCTCGGGGGTGTATTCGGAGAGCAGCGTGGTGGCATTCGGCATGCCGGCGCCCAGGCCCAGGCCGGTGAGGAAACGCAGCACCAACAACTGGTCGACATTAGTGCTGTAGGCCGACGCCAGGCTGAAGGCACCGAACAGCAGCACCGCCCCCACCAACACCACTTTGCGCCCGAAGCGGTCAGCCAATGGGCCGGAGCCCAGCGCCCCGAACACCATGCCGATCAGCGCCGCACTCATCACCGGGCCGAGGCTGGCACGGTCGATACCCCAATCCTGGGACAGCGCCGGCGCGATGAATCCCATGGCCGCGGTGTCGAGGCCATCGAGAAAGACAATCAGGAAACACAGGATCACCACCCGCCACTGATAGCGCGACAGCGGCTGGGCATTGATAAAGGACTGCACATCGAGGCAGTTCCCTACAGCGGATTGAGGCTGGTTCATTATTTTTATTCCACGCGAAAAACGCAGGCGAACAGGTGCCAGCCAAAGCTGGTCGGTTCAAATCGAAAAAGGGTCTTGCGGGATCAGGCCGTCGGCAGGCGAAGGCAGGATAAAGGAGCGCGGCTGGGCGCGCGGGCGATGCTCATGGGCGGGTTGGCCTCTTCATTATTATGGGGGGCGCCACGCGGCCAATGGAGAGGCAGAGCTCCAGTGGCCGGATGACGCTGCCGCGACATTAATGAGGCAAGGGAAAGAGCGTCAATTCAGCAAGCGCGTATCTGTGCGTTTATCGAACAGCTTAAGCAGGCAGCCCTCAAGCGAACAATTGGGCGCTGAGGTCGCGACTGGCGCTGAGCAGGCCCGGCAAGAAGCGCTGCTCCAGCTCGGCGCGACTGACGCGGCCGGCATGGGTACTGACATTGAGCGCGGCCAGCACCTGGCCCGAAGCGTCGTACACCGGCACGGCGATGGAGCGCAGGCCTTGCTCCAGCTCCTGATCGACAATGCACCAGCCCTGCTGCCGAACCTGTTGCAGGCATTCGAGCAGCGCCTCTGGCGTGTGCAGGGTACGGCTGGTCTTGGCTTGCAGGTCGGCGTGCTCGAGGTATTCGCGCAACGAAGCGTCATCCAGCGCCGCCAGCAGGATCCGCCCCATGGACGTGCAGTAGGCCGGCAGGCGCCCACCGACCGAGAGATCGACCGAGATCAGGCGCTGGGTGGTGGCCGAACGGGCGATGTACAGAATGTCGTCGCCTTCCAGGGTGGCCATGTTGCAGGCTTCGTGCAGTTGCTCGCTCATGCGATCCAGGTAAGGCTGGGCCGACACCGCCAGCGGCGTGGAAGACAGGTAGGCGTGCCCCAGCGTCAGCACCTTGGGCAGCAACGAATAGGTGCGGCCGTCGGTGGTGGCGTAACCGAGCTTGATCAGGGTATGCAGGCAGCGGCGCACGGCGGCCCGGGGAATCTCCGTGCGGTGGCTGATCTGGGCAATGGTCAGATGGCGCTTGCGCTCCTGAAAGGCCTGGACCACCGCCAGGCCGCGAGCCAGAGAAGTCATGAAATCCGGATCACCCGTCAGCGCCTGAATCCGCTTGGCCGGCGAAGCGACAATCGGTGGCGCGGCGGAAGCGAAGGAATTACGCAATTGATCGTTCATTTCAGGTTCTCTGCGACGGAAGTCTGGCTTATTACAAGCCGTACTGGAGAGGATGCACAAGCCTGCACAGCCAACATTGGGCGATTATCGAACCATCGACCGATAATCGCAATCCACCGCGACTAAGTGCTTCTACGCGATGCGGCGTTTTTTCGCCGCCAATAAAACTCTCATTTCTTCCGTATTAGTCCAGGCAACTTGTCAGGCCTTGTTACAGAACTGCAGCGTCACCCCTCTCATCATTCGGCTTAAAACTTTCGTGTAACAAAACCCTGATATCAAGTTGACGATTTTTAACTTATTGCCGATAGAGTTATTCATGGCCGCCGCTATAATGAGCAAAGTGATCACCGACGCTTTTCTGCGTTCGGCAGCATCATCAGGGTGCGTATCGGTAAGTGACGCTTCCTGCTGCAAGCGCTTGACGCTCATCTCAATATGCCAGGCCAATGTGCTTGCAAAAAAGTGACTGTTGCTACGACAGCTGTTCTTGTCCGGTGGCGTGGCCGCATGCAACAAGAAGCGGTTTGGCGAGCCCCATCGCAATCCTGGCTCCTTTAATCGAGCCGAGCACGAGGCGCTCGATAAACCCGATCGAGGCAATGCGTATCATCGGGATAATCTCAACTCAGTTAGGTAACACTGTGACGAAAGACGAACTGCGCGCGGAACTTGAGCGCCAGGAACAACGTTACAAGGAAGTTTACGGAGGCGAAGTCACCACCTACGCCGCCCAGCCTGAACCGGAACGCAAACCTTGGCGAAAGCGCGCCAGCATTCTCGACCAGGCATTTACCCAAGAACTGCAAAAGATGGAAAAAGAGCTCAAGGCAGAACAGCCGTGACGCTCTTCGCCTGAAGCTTTCGCACTGCTCGATGCCCTTGCAGATAAATGCCGATCGCAAGGTCGGCCGGGCATCCGCCGTGCAGCCGCGGATGGGGCCCAAGGGCTCAAAAACTGTCATGGAAGTGAAATTTCATACAAGCGTTTGAGACGTTTGGCTGAGTCTTGCACCCCTGACCTTGAGGATGAGCCCCAGTAAAATCAAGGGCTTGCCCATGCCTCGAAAAAAGGCATGGCCATTGGCCTGCCTCCGGCTTTTTCGTTGAAGAATGTTACCAACCAGCACCTAGTGCATCGATTACCAGGGTTTTCTGGCATAATCGCGCCCCCTTATGACCGGGTCAGAAAACCTTCATGATCGATTTATTCAGCGGACTGGATGCTTGGGTGCTTGTGAGCCTCTTGCTCGCCCTGGCTTTTGTCCTCGCCTACGAGTTCATCAACGGCTTTCATGACACCGCAAATGCGGTTGCCACTGTTATCTACACCAAAGCCATGCCGCCGCACCTGGCCGTATTCTTTTCCGGTGTATTCAATTTCCTCGGCGTGCTGCTGGGCGGCGTCGGCGTGGCCTATGCCATCGTCCATCTGCTGCCGGTCGAGCTGCTGATCAATGTCAACACCGGCCACGGCCTGGCCATGGTCTTCTCGTTGCTGGCCGCGGCCATCACCTGGAACCTGGGCACCTGGTACTTCGGTATTCCCGCTTCCAGCTCCCACACCCTGATCGGTTCGATCCTCGGCGTCGGCCTGGCCAATGCCCTGCTCAACGACATCCCGCTGGGCGATGGCGTGAACTGGCAGAAGGCGATCGACATCGGTGCTTCCCTGGTGTTCTCGCCCATGGCCGGCTTCCTGATTGCCGCCCTGGTGCTGATCGGCCTGAAGTGGTGGCGCCCGATCTCGAAGATGCACAAGACCCCGGAACAACGCCGCAAGGTCGACGACAAGAAACATCCGCCCTTCTGGAACCGCCTGGTGCTGGTGATCTCGGCCATGGCCGTGAGCTTTGTGCACGGTTCCAACGACGGCCAGAAAGGCATCGGCCTGATCATGCTGGTACTGATCGGTATCGTGCCCGCGCAGTTCGTGCTCGACCTGAACAGCACCACCTACCAGATCGAACGTACCCGCGACGCCACCCTGCACCTGAGCCAGTTCTACCAGCGCAACCAGGACTCCCTGGGCGAGTTCCTGGCCCTGGGCAAAAGCGTGAAGGACGATCTGCCAGGCAAGTTCCGCTGCAACCCGCAGCAGACCGAACCGACCATCGACGCGCTGCTGGGCACCCTCAAGGGTGTAGCCGACTATCACTCGCTGCCGGCCGAAAGCCGCATCGAAGTGCGTCGCTACCTGCTCTGCCTGGACGACACAGCGAAGAAAGTCGGCAAGCTGCCGAACCTCGCGGCCCGTGAAAAGGCTGACCTGGACAAGTTGCGCAAAGACCTGACCGCCACCACCGAATACGCGCCGTTCTGGGTGATCCTGGCCGTGGCCCTGGCCCTTGGCCTGGGGACCATGATCGGCTGGAAACGTGTGGTGCAGACCATCGGTGAAAAGATCGGCAAGCAAGGCATGACCTATGCCCAGGGCATGTCGGCACAGATCACCGCCGCCGGCCTGATCGGCATGGCCAATATCTTCAGCCTGCCGGTATCGACCACTCACGTGCTGTCGTCGGGTGTCGCCGGGACCATGGTCGCCAACAAAAGCGGCCTGCAAAGCGGCACCGTACGCACCATCCTGCTGGCCTGGGTACTGACCCTGCCGGCAACCGTGGCGCTGTCGGCCGGTCTGTTCTGGCTGGCCTCGAAAGCCCTCGGGACCTGATTCGCTCGGTCCGCGACAAAAAAGGTGCGCCCCTTGGGTCGCACCTTTTTTTGTGCCTGAAGGAAGTGATCGTTCCCCCACAAAACACACAGGCAAAAAAAAGGGCAACCGAAGTTGCCCAAAATGCCTTGCGTGCTCGTTACCGGAAAGACTTAAGGTTTTTTGCGTTTATGCGCATCTTTCCAGATGAAAAATCCAAACCCGGCGAAAAACAGAACCATGAGGCCGACAGTCAGCACTCCGGCGATCACCACATTGTCGAAAAACATGACTGGCCTCCTGCTCTTGCCCTGTTGCGATGGGGCTAAGTTAACCAAAGAGGCGGCGGGGAAAATTGACCGGGGTCAATGGTCGCCCAAGACAGGACGACAGGGAGGGGAAATAACTGACTTACATCAACAGATCGCGCCCGGTTCAGCGCTTTTTCGGCTTTTTCGGTTTCTTCTTCGGCTTGCC
The DNA here is from genome assembly GCF_017349615.1 of Pseudomonas sp. GW531-T4. NCBI lineage: Bacteria > Pseudomonadati > Pseudomonadota > Gammaproteobacteria > Pseudomonadales > Pseudomonadaceae > Pseudomonas > Pseudomonas sp. GW531-T4. The sequence goes on along the minus strand of NZ_JACMZT010000015.1, from coordinate 101,832 downwards.
CAAAGGCATTGCCTGCTCGAATGCCTGGCGCACTTCATTCAGGCGCTTTTCCTTCAGGTCATGCACACGCTTGGCACGTTCGGCGTTCAGGTCGATCAGGTTGTCGTCTTGGCTCATGGCGTTGGCTTGCATCATTCAGGTCAATGTCGACCACAGCCTCTATATATAGATAGCGCGGCTGCGGCCCTTGCGGGTTTGCCAATAATGCGGCGTGACGCGGCGGCTGACCAGTGATCGGCAGGTATCGAGCGCAATTAAAGGTGGAGGTCCGCCGTATTTGACCAGCATCGTGCGGATTGCGGCATGTGATGCCTTGCCTCGCCGTTGCAGGCATTCAAGAGCGGTATCTAAACCTCGACGTCGACCCACAGCCCCTGGCGTGGCGCATCCTCGATCAGCGGCACCACCGGCACAGTGTTGTCGGCATTCAACTCGTCCCCGGGCACGGCCAGGTGCAGTTCGGGATCGTTCTCGGCCTCACGCTGGCGTTTGTGCTTTTGTTGCTGGCGCTGCTGTTCTTCGCGCAGCAGCAACGCCGACTGTTCGGCATCGCGCTTTTGCAGGTCGATGGTGCTTTCGTTGGAACTCTGTTGCACCGGCACCACCGGCGGGATATCCGGGCGCGGCCGGATCGGATCCTGCTGGGAGGTCACGGGCACGGCACTCAAGGGCAGCATCGGGGGCAGCATATTATTGGTCTCCTGTCGGCAGGCTGTCGGCTGCTGCGGGGGCGACTTGAGCCATCGGTCGCAAACTTGTGACCCAGTCGTCACCCGATAGTGCCCCGAGCCCCGACAAATGCGCCCGATACGCTACCTTCCAGCGTAGTTGTTTTTGTTAGAGTTCTTTGGCCTGAGGGCGCCGATCCGTTAACATAGTCGGCTTTTTCAAGGCGGGAGTCAGGCAGCATGGCGCAGCAGTATCAACCGGGGCAACGCTGGATTAGTGACAGCGAAGCCGAGCTAGGTCTAGGCACCGTTCTGGCACAGGACGGCCGCTTGCTGACCGTGCTCTATCCGGCCACTGGCGACACTCGCCAGTATGCGCTACGGAATGCGCCCCTCACTCGCGTGAGGTTTTCCCCGGGTGACACCATCACCCACTTCGAAGGCTGGAAGATGACCGTGCGCGAAGTCGACGACGTCGATGGCCTGCTGGTCTACCACGGCCTCAACGGGCAGAACGAAGTCGTCACCCTGCCGGAAACCCAACTCTCGAACTTCATCCAGTTCCGTCTGGCCAGCGACCGTCTGTTCGCCGGGCAGATCGACCCGCTGGCCTGGTTCTCCCTGCGCTACCACACCCTGGAACACACCAGCCGCCAGCTGCAATCGTCGCTGTGGGGCCTGGGTGGCGTACGCGCCCAGCCGATCGCCCACCAGTTGCACATTGCCCGTGAAGTCGCCGACCGTATCGCGCCGCGGGTTCTCCTGGCGGACGAAGTGGGCCTGGGCAAGACCATCGAAGCCGGCCTGGTGATCCATCGCCAGCTGCTGTCGGGCCGCGCCAGCCGCGTGCTGATCCTGGTCCCGGAAAACCTGCAGCACCAGTGGCTGGTGGAAATGCGCCGGCGCTTCAACCTGCAGGTCGCGCTGTTCGACGAAGAACGTTTTATCGAAAGCGATGCCGCCAACCCCTTCGAGGACACCCAACTCGCCCTGGTGGCCCTGGAATGGCTGGTGGAGGACGAGAAGGCCCAGGACGCGCTGTTCGCCGCCGGCTGGGACCTGATGGTGGTCGACGAAGCCCACCACCTGGTATGGCACGAAGACCAGGTCAGCCCGGAATACGCGCTGGTGGAACAGCTGGCCGAGGTGATTCCGGGCGTCCTGCTGCTCACCGCCACCCCGGAACAACTGGGCCAGGACAGCCACTTCGCCCGTCTGCGCCTGCTCGACCCGAACCGTTTCCACGACCTGGCCGCCTTCCGCGCCGAGAGCGAAAACTATCGCCCGGTGGCCGAAGCCGTGCAGGAACTGCTGGATAAAGGACGCCTGTCGCCCGAAGCGCACAAGACCATCCACAACTTCCTCGGCAACGAAGGCGAAGCCCTGCTCGCCGCCGTCAACGAGGGCGACAGCGAGGCCAGCGCGCGCCTGGTGCGCGAGCTGCTGGACCGCCACGGCACCGGCCGCGTGCTGTTCCGCAACACCCGCGCCGCGGTGCAAGGCTTCCCCGAGCGCAAGCTGCACCCCTACCCGCTGCCGTGCCCGGACGAATACCTGGAACTGCCGCTGGGCGAACACGCCGAGCTGTACCCGGAAGTCAGCTTCCAGGCCCAGCCGGACGCCAGCGAAGAAGAGCGCTGGTGGAAATTCGACCCGCGTGTCGAGTGGCTGATCGACCAGCTGAAAATGCTCAAGCGCACCAAGGTCCTGGTGATCTGCGCCCATGCGGAAACCGCCATGGACCTGGAAGACGCCCTGCGTGTGCGTTCCGGCATCCCGGCCACGGTGTTCCACGAAGGCATGAACATCCTCGAGCGCGACCGCGCCGCCGCCTACTTCGCCGACGAAGAGTTCGGCGCCCAGGTACTGATCTGCTCGGAAATCGGCAGTGAAGGTCGCAACTTCCAGTTTGCCCACCACCTGGTGCTGTTCGATCTGCCATCGCACCCGGACCTGCTGGAGCAGCGGATCGGCCGTCTCGACCGGATCGGCCAGAAACACGTGATCGAACTGCATGTGCCGTACCTGGAAACCAGCCCGCAAGAGCGCCTGTTCCAGTGGTACAACGAAGCGCTGAACGCCTTCCTCAATACCTGCCCGACCGGCAACGCCCTGCAGCATCAGTTCGGCCCGCGCCTGCTGCCGCTGCTGGAAGAAGCCGACGACGGCGAGTGGCAAGCGCTGATCGACGAGGCGCGCACCGAGCGCGAACGCCTTGAGGCCGAGCTGCACACCGGTCGCGACCGTCTGTTGGAGCTCAACTCCGGCGGCGCTGGCGAAGGCGACGCGCTGGTGGAAGCGATCCTCGAGCAGGACGATCAGTTCGCCCTGCCGATCTACATGGAAACCCTGTTCGACGCCTTCGGCATCGACAGCGAAGACCATTCGGACAACGCGCTGATCCTCAAGCCAAGCGAAAAAATGCTCGACGCCAGCTTCCCCCTGGGCGACGACGAAGGCGTGACCATCACCTACGACCGCAACCAGGCGCTGTCTCGCGAAGACATGCAGTTCATCACCTGGGAACACCCGATGGTGCAAGGCGGCATGGACCTGGTGCTGTCCGGCTCCATGGGCAACACCGCCGTGGCGCTGATCAAGAACAAGGCGCTGAAACCCGGCACCGTGTTGCTGGAACTGCTGTACGTCAGTGAAGTGGTGGCACCGCGCTCGCTGCAACTGGGCCGCTACCTGCCACCGGCCGCCCTGCGCTGCCTGCTGGACGCCAACGGCAACGACCTGTCGGCGCGCGTCGCCTTCGAGACCCTCAACGACCAGCTGGAAAGCGTGCCACGGGCCAGCGCCAACAAGTTCATCCAGGCCCAGCGCGACCAGCTGACGCCGAAGATCAACGCTGGCGAAGCGAAGATTGCCCCACGTCACGCCGAGCGCGTGGCCGAGGCGCAACGTCGCCTGGCCGCCGACACCGACGAAGAACTGGCGCGCCTGACCGCGTTGCAGGCGGTCAACCCGACCGTGCGCGACAGCGAGCTGGTGGCCCTGCGCCAACAACGCGAACAAGGCCTGGCCATGCTTGAGAAAGCAGCGCTGCGCCTGGAAGCGATCCGGGTACTGGTAGCGGGCTGATTCCCCCTGCTCTCCCGGTAAATGAAAAGGCCCGCACAATGCGGGCCTTTTTTATCGGCTTCTGTAGGAGCGAGGCTTGCCCGCGATGGGGGCAACCCGTTCTATCTGGCACACCGCGTCATCGTTCATCGCGGGCAAGCCTCGCTCCTACAAAGCACTGTTCAGGCGGTCACCGCAGCCCCCGCTGGCGCGGCCGGCACCAACCCGTCCTTCATCCGCTGCGCATCGCGCACGAAGCAGCGCGAGGCCAGGAACAGGAACAGCATGGTCAGCAGCAACGCCACCGGGATCAGGTACATGGCGTCATGCAGGCCAACCGCCTTGAACGCCTCGGTCATCTGCTCAGCCCCGGCGGCGTACATCGCCGCATGGGCAAAGTGATCGGACAGCGCCCCCACCACCACCGGCCCCAGGCCACCGCCCAGCAGGTACAGGCCGGCGAAGAACAGCGCCATGGCCGTGGCGCGCAGACGGGGTTCGACCACATCCTGGATCGCCGTGTAAACGCAGGTATAGAAGTTGTAGGCGAACAGCCAGCCGACACTGAACACCGCGACGAACACCCCGATTTCGATGCGCCCGGCATGCAGGGCCCAGGCGGTGCACAGGGTCGAGATCAGCATGCTGAAGGCGGCGAACAACAACCGACCGTTGGCCACACGCTGGTGAATCTTGTCGGCGACCCAGCCGCCCAGGGTCAGCCCGAACAGGCCGGTCAACCCGACTATCACCCCGGTCGCCACCGCGGCGTCCTGCAACGGCATCAGGAAATAACGCTGCAGCATCGGCACCAGGAACGAGTTGCAGGCGTAGGTGGCGAAGTTGAAGGTCAGCCCGGCCAGCACCAGCCAGAGAAAGGTCGGGATCGCCAGCACCCGGCGGATCGGCCGGTCGACGCGTTCCTGGGAAACCTTGACGGTTTCCGCCGCACCGCGCTTGGGCTCCTTGATGAAGAACATGAACACCGCCAGCAACAGGCCCGGCACCGCGGCGATAAAGAACGGCGCGCGCCAGCTGTCGAAGGCCTTGACCATGGCGCCGATGGTGAAGAACGCCAGCAACAGGCCCAGGGGCAGGCCGAGCATGAAGATGCCCATGGCCCGGGCCCGGCGATGGGCCGGGAACAAGTCGCCGATCAGCGAGTTGGCGGCCGGCGCATAGCTGGCTTCGCCGATGCCGACGCCCATGCGCACGAGCAGGAAACTCCAGAAACTGCCCACCAGGCCGTTGACCGCGGTCAGCCCGCTCCACACCGCCAGGCCCCAGCCCATGAGTTTGCTGCGCGAGCCGGTATCGGCCATGCGCCCCAGGGGCAGGCCGGCAATGGCGTAGACGATGGTGAAGGCGGTGCCGATGATGCCGATCTGGAAGTCGCTCAGGTGCCATTCCATGCGGATCGGCTCGATGATGATGGCCGGAATGGTGCGATCGAAGAAGTTGAACAGGTTAGCCAGGAACAACAGGAACAGAATGCGCCAGGCATTCGCCGCTTGGGTCGAGTTCTGCATGGGTCGGTCTCTTTTATTGTTATTCGGCCAGACGCAACCGAGCCTGGAAGTTGCAATCTAGTCAGCCCCGCCGCGCTTGTCTGTAATGATTCGTAAGGCTGATACCAGGCAATCCGAAGCGCGGGCCGTCGACCGCGCTCGACGACCGCCCGAACAGCGCCAGCGCCCCCGCCTAAACCGCCGCAAGCCCCCGGATACCGGGGCTAAAGCCCGATTTTTCAAGGGCTTGCGCAGGGCCTGAAAAATACCTCGCGCGCCCCCTTCCCAAGGCCGTTGCGAAGCCTAGAATAGCGGCCTTGCTGCCCCCCTCATCAACCTCCTCCCCTTTGAATACGCCCATGTCCGAAGCCAGTCCGTGTCTGAATTGCGGTGCCTGCTGTTCACACTTTCGTGTGTCTTTTTTCTGGGGTGAATGCGCCTCTTCCGGCGGTACGGTCCCCGACGATCTGGTGGCGTCCATCAGCCCCAGCCGGGTCGCCATGCTCGGCACCGATTGCAAGCCGACCCGCTGCACCGCGCTGACCGGCGAGGTCGGCAAGGAAGTCAGCTGTTCGATCTACCACCAGCGCTCCAGCACCTGCCGCGAATTCGAGGCGTCCTGGGAAAATGGCCAACAGAACGTCGATTGCGACGCCGCGCGCGCGGCATTCGGGCTCGCGCCCCTGGAGCCGGCGCTGTACTTCGAACAGAGTGCTTAGCTCGATTGGCTATGAGCTGAATTCCAAAATCATTTAAGTCAATTTGCCACCATCGTTCCCGGCCTCGACTCGGCTTCCTATACTCAGTCCCATTGGCCAGCCACCCAGGGCTGGCCCTGGATGACTCAAGAAACGGGGCATGCGATGGAATGGCTTGGTCTGCATTTTTTTACCGAGCTCCCCGAAGGCGGGCAGGTATTACTCACCTGCAACCACAACCCCGTGCTGGTGATCCTCGCCTATCTGGTGGCCTGCGCCGGCAGCTTCGCCACCCTGGACATGGCCGAACGGGTGCGCCACGTCGACCTGGCGGCGGCCCAGCAACGCTGGCGCTGGGTCGGCGCCTTCTGCCTGGCGGGCGGCATCTGGGCCATGCACTTCATCGGCATGCTGGCACTGCAGATCCCCATCGAAACCCATTACGACCTGCCCATGACCTTGCTGTCGCTGCTGATCGCGGTGATTGCATCCTGGCTGGCGATGAAGACCCTCAGCCATCCCAAGTTGCAGCTATGGCGCTACCTGCTGGCGTCGATCTGGATCGGCCTGGGCATCTGCGCCATGCACTATGTCGGCATGGCGGCCATGCGCTCGCCAGCCACGGCCTACTACCAGCCCGACCTGTTCGGCCTGTCGATTGCCATCGCCATCAGCGCGAGCCTGGTCGCCCTGCTCTTGTCCCGCTACCTGAGCAACGGCAGCGGCGTGCTCCACCAGTTGCTCAAATACGCGGCCAGCCTGCTGCTGGGGGGCGGCATAGTCGCCATGCATTTCACCGGCATGTGGGCGTTGAAACTGGTGCTGCCGGCGACGGGCACACCCTCCATCGCGGTGGACGACAACCCCTTGCAACTGGGCCTGACCATCGCCGTCATCGCCCTGTTGATCATTGGCAGCAGCATCAGCGCGGCCTTGGCGGACAAGAAACTCCAGCACAAGGAACAGGACCTGCGCCGGGTCAACACCCTGCTGAGCCAACTGGACCAGGCCCGGGTGGCGCTGCAACAGGTGGCGCACTACGACTCCCTGACCAACCTCATCAATCGTCGCGGCTTCAACCAGCTGTTCGCCGAAAAGCTCATTGAAAAGACCGTGCAGGGCGGCATGCTCGCGGTGATGTTCCTCGACATCGATCACTTCAAGCGGATCAACGACAGCCTCGGCCACGATGCCGGCGACGAACTGTTGAAGGTGATTGCCGGCCATATCAAAAGCTCCACCCGCAGCCATCAAGACGTAGTGGCGCGTTTCGGCGGAGACGAGTCCTGCATCCTCATGAGCTTGAGCGACCGCGACGAAGCCCAGCACATGGCGCAACGCATCATGAGCAAGATGAAGGAACCCATCGAGCTGGCAGGAAGGCGCATGGTGATGACCACCAGCATCGGCATCAGCGTCTTTCCCGACGACGGCAAGACCAGCGAAGAGCTGCTCAAGCATGCCGACCTGGCGCTCTATCAATCCAAGGGCAGCGGTCGCAACAGCCTGCATTTCTTCAGCACCAACCTGAAGACCAAGGCGAGCCTGGAACTGCAACTGGAGGAAGAACTGCGCAATGCCCTGCGCAACGAAGCCGGCTTGACCCTGTATTACCAGCCCATCTACGACCTGGGCAGCCGCAAGGTCAGCAAGCTTGAAGCGCTGGTGCGCTGGCGGCATCCGTTGCACGGGCTGCTGGCCCCGGATCGCTTCATCGGGATCGCCGAAGCCAACGGGCTGATTGCCGAACTGGACAACTGGGTCCTGCGCAAGGCCTGCGAGGACCTGGCCGCCCTGTCCCGCCACGGCTTTGCCGAGCTGAAAATCGCGGTGAACTGCTCGGCCCTGAACCTGGCCCGGGAGGAGTTGGCCGAAGAGATCGCCAACGCCCTGGGCAGCGCCGGTGTCGCGCCCCAGCGCCTGGAACTGGAAGTCACGGAAAACGCCCTGATGGGCAACATCGACAGCACCGTGGCCCTGTTGCGGCAGATCCGCAATCTCGGGGTGTCGCTGTCGATCGATGACTTCGGCACCGGTTACTCGTCCCTCGCCTACCTCAAGCGCCTGCCGCTCAACACCCTGAAAATCGACCGTTCGTTCATCCAGGACGTGCCCCAGTCGACCCAGGACAAGGAGATCGTCCAGGCGATCATCGTCATGGCCCATACCCTGCACTTGCAGGTGGTGACCGAAGGCGTCGAGAGCGTGCAGCAGTACGAGTTCCTCGCCCAATACGGCTGCGACTTCATCCAGGGTTACCTGCTCAGCCGCGCAATACCCCTGGAAGAGTTGCCCGGGGTGATCGACGAGATCGAGCAGCGCATGCGACCCGCCGTCGCCGCGGTCAGCCCTCTGACGCCGGTTCGCGATACAGGCGGACCAGGGTCGCGGGATCCTGCTCCAGATAGCCCTGGCCGCCATGCAGGCGCATCAGTTGTGCAGCCAATCCGCTGATCGGCGTGGCCGAGCCCTGTTCACGGGAGAACTTCACCGCACCGTCCAGATCCTTGAGCAGGGTGCGTACATGCCATTTGATCGGTTCGAAGCGGCTCTCGGCCATCTGCGGGGCGAGGATCTGCAGCGGCCTGGAATCGGCGAAACCACCGGCCAGCGCCTCGGCCAGCAATGACGCATCGACCCCGGAACGCTCGGCCAGCGCCACCACTTCGGCGATCACCAGCGCATTGCAGGCGACGATCATCTGGTTGCAGGCCTTGGTCACCTGGCCGGCGCCGACACCGCCCATATGAGTCACCCGTTGCCCCAGGTTGAGCAGGACCGGGCGTACCCTTTCGATATCCGCCGCCTCGCCACCGACCATGATCGCCAGGCTGCCAGCCTCGGCACCGGGCGTGCCGCCGGACACCGGGGCATCGACCCAGCCCATGCCGGTCGTGCTCGCCAGCTGCACGGCCATTTCCCGGGTGGCGGTCGGCTCCAGGCTGGAGAGGTCCACCAGCAACTGGCCGGCCCGGGCTCCCTGGGCAATGCCCTCGGCACCGAACACCACCTCGCGCACCACCTCGGTGTTGGCCAGGCACAGCAGCACCAGGTCCGCCGCCTCGCACAACCGGGCCGGGGTCTCGGCCAGTCGCGCGCCAGCCTCCAGCAGCGGCGCGCATTTTTCCCGGTTGCGATTCCACACCACCAGGGGATAACCCGCCGCCAGCAGACGGCGACACATGGGCAAGCCCATCAGGCCAATACCGGCAAACCCGAGGGTGGGTAACGTTGCCATCATCTTGCCTCCTTTTGATTAAAGATCACCGAAAACTGGCCGATTTATCTGAACTTAGGAAAGGATTCCCCCTAGCGGCCATCAGACTTATCCCTATCGCTGGGGCCAATATCGCACTGTAAAGTCGCGAGATCCCACTTGATGGCTCTTTGATATCTTGTCACCGAGCCGACCAGTCCAGGCACACGGCGCACAATGACTTCTAAAAACAATTCTGCCAACGCAGTATCCGAACTGACGCTGACCCCGGGCAGCCAGAGCTTTTCAGAGTCGAAGCCATTGTCCAGCTCGCGCCCACAGGCGCCCCAGCAATACCTCTACTTCACCGAAACCAACACCGACCGCATCCTCGACAACCTCGACGGCCTGCGCGACTCGGTATTCCCGCGCCCGCCGCACCTGGAAGACGAGCTCGAAGCGCGCCGCGAGCAGGAGTTCCCCTCGGTCTGCCTGATCGGCCTGGGCCGCTGCGGGTCGAACATCGCCCTGGATGTGGCGGAGCTGGTGTACAACGCCCGCAAGTTCTACCTCAACGAGTTCAACAACGACGACAAGGCCTATGCCGACAAGGGCTACAGCCCCGCCCAGTGGATCCGCCACAACCTGCGCCTGGGCCAGAACAAGGCGAGCAAACCGGTGTTCCTGGTCGAGCCACTGGTGATGCTGGGCGATCTGGACAAGGACATCGCCGGGCGCATCCGCTTCTCGCGCAAGGGCGAAAAAAGCGGCTTCATCCGCGACTACAGCAAGATGAAGATCATGGACCTCTCGGAAGTCCACGCCGGTGGCGCCGGTAACGCGCCGATCCTCGGCCAGTACCTGGCCAAGATCATCCTCAACAAGGACACCCAGCGTTTCTCCAGCCCCGACTGGAAAATGATCCACTCGTACCTGATCGACTCCTGCGGCATCAAGGCCAACCAGTCGCGCCTGTACTTCTCGATCTTCAGCGCCGGCGGCGGTACCGGTTCGGGCATGGCCTCGGAGTTCGGCCTGGCCCAGCAGTACTCGTACATGAACAAGACGTTCGACACCAAGCCGATCGACGAACACGACAGCAAGAGCGGCCACTCCTTCGTCTTCGAGCCGATCTTCACCAGCGGTATCTGCGTACTGCCGAATATCTCCGATCACCGCAGCGAAATGTCCGAAGCCTTGCACATCAACGCCGGACGCCTGCTGTGCAAATACCTGTCGGAAGAATGGGACTTCTCCTACAACTTCGATAACGAAGACAGCAGCGAAGCCAGCGTCATGGGGCGTATCCGCCCATGGAACGCGATGATGCTGATTTCCAACGACATCATGCGTTATGCCGAAGAAAGCGATGACGGCAACATCCAGAACATCGACGTCAACGCCATGGAGAAGCACGCCAACCAGTACATCTCCCAGCAGATCTTCAACATCCTCACCGCCCAGGCGGTGACCACCGACTACGACCAGAACTATTTCCGCCGCGCCGGCATCGACATCGGCGAGACCATCCGCCTGGATGCCAACGACCTGTTCATGAGCCTGGCCGGCCCGGTGGCGATCGCCTATGCCGAGTCCGTGGTCCCGGAAACCCCGGTGCCGACCGGCGACAAGTTCAAGGTGTTCGAGAAAGAGCCGCAGCGCCTGAACATCGACGACCTGTTCTTCCGCTCCATCGACCTGCCGCACTTCAACAAGGTGACCCAGGCCATCGAGGGCATCAGCCTGCTGCCGATCGAGTCCAAGCGTTATCGCGCGGCGCTGGAGCAATACAAGGCTTCCGGTTATGACGCGGCCGCGCTGCACGACCTGCACTTCTTCAAGAACTGCTCGTCGGTGGTGTCGATCGTCTCCCTGCCGAAGGACTACAAGCTGTCGTACATGGACCTGAACCGGCTCAAGACTCACCTCAACAGCCTGTTCCCCAACACCACCCTCAAGCGTTACGCGCTGGTGATCGGCGCCTCGGCCAACCTCTCGCTGACCACCCTGATCGCCAAGAGCCCGTGCCTGTCGGACGACTTCCTGACCCTGATCGTGGCCTTTATCAAGCGTTGCTTCGCCCGCAACCCGTACCGCTTCGACGAGACCCTGGACAACTCGATCCTCGATTTCATCGTCAGCGAACAGTTCGATGAAAGCCGCATCGACGAGTTGCTCAACGAGTTCGAGAACCCGGCGAAGATCCTCGATACCAACTGGTACGCGATCAAGCCGATGTACGAGAAGAAGTACCGCGAGCTGATCAACGACAAGGACAAGTTCGTCTCGATCAACGACATCCGCCTGTCCCGCGATTGCGTGAAGAAAGCCATCAAGTACCTGCGCGAGATCTATCGTCACCGCATCGGCAAGACCAAGGTCATCTCGCTGAACAACCACACGGGCAGGACAGCGTACTAACAGCTGCCCGTTCTCTTCTGTAGGAGCAGCCGGTCGACGCTCGATTGCTAGCGATCAGCGGCATCAAGCTCAAGCGATGTCGACTGGTAGGACGCCATCGCGAGCAAGCTTCGCTCCTACAGGGGAAATGGCGTTTTACAGGGAAGTGGCGTTAATACCCGGAAACAATCAGGCCGCCCTTAGGCGGCCTTGAAAACTGTTCCCATTCCGCTTACGTCACCGTCAGCCTGAAACGGGTGGGGCCTTTCTCCACGGGCAACTTGCCATCACCGTGATCGCGGTTACTCGGCTACACACTTCCAGCCGGAAAAACCAGGCACCCTTTTGGTGCTCAACCTTCGGCCGGCGCCCTTTCCTGGACCAGAATCCACGGCGAAACCACCACTGCCCACAGCAGTGGATCACGCTCCACCAGATCCAGCGCCCGCGTCGCAGACACCTTGCCCACCTTCTCGGCGGCCAGCCAGGCAGAGACTTTCTCGGCCTGGTTCTCGGCCATGGCCTCGGCTGCCTCGATCAAATCCAGGCCGGCGTCGACCCACAATAGGGCACCCTTGGCGAAGAACGGCTCCAGCTCCTTCCAGGTAATAGATGCGGTTTCACCAAGCAGCTTGGCATAGAGGGTGCTAGGTTCTTGAGTCATGGGCCTGTCCCGAAAAGAAATCGGCGCAATGATAACGTCGGTGCTCTGGCAGACAAACCCGGTTGCAATTGCGTCAACGATAGAGAAGTGCAGGAGAGCCAAGGATTGCTCGCTGAATACGGTCAAAACCCCGCCGCGATTCTGTCTTTTTCTTTCAATAAAGCGACACCCCCTGATTTTGCCCCCTGGCGCCAGCTTCCCAGGCTAACAATCGGCGCTCTACACTGTACCGGTACAGTTGCCGGGGGCATTTTCCGGGGATATCCAAGAGATATCTGACCCGGTTCTGCTGCTACGGCGCCAGGACTATAAAAATTACAACAGTAAGAGTGGAGCACTATGAATAAGGCTACTAAGCAGATTTCCAAACTGTTTGCCGCTATGGTTCTGGCCGGAGTCGCCAGCCATTCGTTCGCAGCTGACACCATCAAGATCGGCATCGCCGGCCCCAAGACCGGCCCTGTAGCCCAGTACGGCGACATGCAGTTCAGTGGCGCGAAAATGGCCATCGAACAAATCAACGCCAAGGGCGGCGTCGATGGCAAGCAGCTCCAGGCCGTCGAATACGATGATGCCTGCGACCCGAAACAAGCCGTCGCCGTAGCCAACAAAGTCGTCAACGACGGCGTCAAGTTCGTGATCGGTCACCTGTGCTCCAGCTCCACTCAACCGGCTTCGGACATCTACGAAGACGAAGGCGTGGTCATGATCACCCCCGCCGCCACCAGCCCGGACATCACCACCCGTGGTTACAAGATGGTGTTCCGCACCATCGGCCTGGACAGCGCCCAGGGCCCTGCCGCCGGCAACTACATCGCCGACCACGTGAAACCGAAAATCGTTGCCGTACTGCACGACAAGCAGCAATACGGTGAAGGCATCGCCACCGCCGTTAAACAGACCCTCGAGAAGAAAGGCACCAAGGTTGCCGTGTTCGAAGGCATCAACGCCGGCGACAAGGACTTCTCCTCGATGATCGCCAAGCTCAAGCAAGCCAACGTCGACTTCGTCTACTACGGCGGCTACCACCCGGAGCTGGGCCTGATCCTGCGCCAGGCCCAGGAAAAAGGCCTGAAGGCCAAGTTCATGGGCCCGGAAGGCGTGGGTAACGACTCCATTTCGCAGATCGCCAAGGACGCTTCCGAAGGCCTGCTGGTGACCCTGCCGAAATCCTTCGACCAGGATCCGGCCAACGTGGCCCTGGCGGATGCGTTCAAGGCCAAGAAAGAAGACCCGAGCGGTCCGTTCGTGTTCCCTTCCTACTCCGCGGTTGAAGTCATTGCCGGCGGTATCACCGCCGCCAAGAGCGAAGACCCGACCAAGGTGGCCGAAGCCATCCACGCCGGTACTTTCAAGACCCCGACCGGCGACCTGAGCTTCGACGCCAAGGGCGACCTGAAAGACTTCAAGTTCGTGGTCTACCAGTGGCACTTCGGCAAACCTAAAACCGAAGTCTCGCCTCAATAAGGCCCTGTCTGACTGACTGCCAATAAAGCCCACGGCGTGCCGTGGGCTTTGTTTTACGAACGTATTGGGCCTGTTTTCCGTGATCCGGAAGCCCGCCCACCTGAAAATCTCAAAACCGTCATCAGCGGTTCGCTGGCAAAACCTGACCCGAAGTGGATGCAGATCCACGGGGCGCAGGCGGGAAAATGACTCCACCAGTGAAATGCGTATCAGGTTTTTAGGAGCGCTGTAATGCCTGACCTCTATCACTTTTTCCAACAGCTGGTTAACGGTCTCACCGTTGGCAGCACGTATGCCCTGATCGCCATCGGCTATACGATGGTTTACGGCATCATTGGAATGATCAACTTCGCCCACGGCGAGGTGTACATGATCGGTTCCTATGTGGCGTTCATCGCCATCGCGGGCCTGACCATGATGGGACTCGACAGTGTCCCGCTGTTGATGACCGCGGCCTTCATCGCGACCATCGTCGTTACCAGTGCCTACGGCTACAGCATCGAACGGATCGCCTACCGCCCCCTGCGCGGCAGCAACCGTCTGATCCCGCTGATCTCGGCCATCGGCATGTCGATCTTCCTGCAGAACACGGTTCTGCTGGCGCAGGACTCCAAGGACAAATCCATCCCCAACCTGATCCCGGGCAACTTCTCCATCGGGCCAGGTGGCGCACATGAAGTGCTGATCTCCTACATGCAAATCGTGGTGTTCGTGGTGACCCTGATCGCCATGCTCGGCCTGACCCTGTTCATCTCCCGTTCCCGCCTGGGCCGCGCCTGCCGTGCCTGCGCCGAGGACATCAAGATGGCCAACCTGCTGGGTATCAACACCAACAACATCATCGCCCTGACCTTCGTGATCGGTGCCGCGCTGGCGGCGATCGCGGCCGTGCTGCTGAGCATGCAATACGGCGTGATCAACCCCAACGCCGGCTTCCTGGTCGGTCTCAAGGCCTTCACCGCCGCGGTACTGGGCGGCATCGGCAGCATTCCGGGCGCCATGCTGGGCGGCCTGGTACTTGGGGTGGCGGAAGCCTTCGGTGCCGATATCTTCGGCGACCAGTACAAGGACGTCGTGGCGTTCGGCCTGCTGGTTCTGGTGTTGTTGTTCCGGCCAACCGGCCTGCTGGGCCGTCCGGAGGTTGAGAAAGTATGACTAGGAATCTTCGACAGGCGTTCTTCAGCGCCTTGCTGGTGTGGGCTGTCGCCTACCCGATACTCGGTTTGAAACTGACCATCGTCGGCATCAACCTGGAAGTCCATGGCACCAGCCCCACCACGCTGACCATCATCGCCCTGTGTTCGGTACTGATGTTCCTGCGGGTGCTGTTCGACCATCAGATCAGCGCGGCCTGGAAGTCCTCGCCCAACATGCCGGTGATCCCGGCCAAGGCCAGTAACTTCCTGACCCTGCCGACCACCCAGCGCTGGATCATCATTGCGCTGATCATCGGTGCGTTTATCTGGCCGTTCTTCGGCTCCCGCGGCGCGGTGGACATCGCCACCCTGGTGCTGATCTACGTGATGCTCGGCCTGGGCCTGAACATCGTGGTCGGCCTGGCCGGCCTGCTGGACCTGGGGTACGTCGGCTTCTACGCCGTGGGCGCCTACAGCTACGCGCTGCTGTCGCACTACTACGGGTTGAGCTTCTGGATCTGCCTGCCTATCGCCGGCCTGATGGCGGCCACCTTCGGCTTCCTGCTGGGCTTCCCGGTATTGCGCCTGCGCGGTGACTACCTGGCGATCGTGACCCTGGGCTTCGGTGAAATCATCCGCCTGTTCCTGCGCAACCTGACCGACCTCACCGGTGGTCCGAACGGTATCAGCAACATCGATAAACCGACGTTCTTCGGCCTGTCCTTCGAACGCCGGGCCGCCGAGGGCCTGCAGACCTTCCACGAGTACTTCGGCATCGAATACAACTCGATCAACAAGGTGATCTTCCTTTACCTGGTCGCGCTGTTGCTGGCGCTGTTTGCCCTGTTCGTCATCAACCGCTTGCTGCGCATGCCCCTGGGGCGTGCCTGGGAAGCCCTGCGTGAAGACGAAATCGCCTGCCGCGCACTGGGCCTGAACCCGACCGTGATCAAGCTGTCGGCCTTCACCCTGGGTGCCTGCTTCGCCGGTTTCGCCGGCAGCTTCTTCGCCGCGCGCCAGGGCCTGGTGACGCCGGAGTCCTTCACCTTCATCGAGTCCGCGACCATCCTCGCCATCGTGGTATTGGGCGGCATGGGTTCGCAGTTGGGCGTGGTCCTCGCGGCCACCGTGATGATCCTGCTGCCTGAACTGATGCGTGAATTCAGCGAATACCGCATGTTGATGTTCGGCGCCATGATGGTGCTGATGATGATCTGGCGTCCTCAAGGACTGCTGCCCATGCAACGTCCCGTCCTGCAACTGAAAGCGGAGCCGCGCAAATGAGCCGTGAGATCCTCAAAGTAACGGGCCTGAGCATGCGCTTTGGCGGCCTGCTGGCGGTCAACGGCGTAGCCCTGACCGTCAAAGAAAAACAGGTGGTGTCGATGATCGGCCCGAACGGCGCCGGCAAGACCACGGTGTTCAACTGCCTGACCGGTTTCTACCAGCCCACCGCCGGCAGCATCCTGCTGGACGGCGAGCCGATCCAGGGGCTGCCCGGCCACAAGATCGCCCTCAAGGGTGTGGTACGCACCTTCCAGAACGTGCGGCTGTTCAAGGACATGACCGCGGTCGAGAACCTGTTGATCGCCCAGCACCGTCACCTGAACACCAACTTCCTGGCCGGCCTGTTCAAGACCCCGGGGTTCCGCAAGAGCGAGCGCGAGGCCATGGAATACGCCGAGTACTGGCTGGAAAAGGTCAACCTCAAGGAGTTCGCCAACCGTCCCGCCGGCACCCTGGCCTACGGTCAGCAACGCCGCCTGGAAATCGCCCGCTGCATGATGACCCGTCCGCGGATCCTCATGCTCGACGAACCGGCCGCCGGCCTCAACCCGCGGGAAACCGAGGACCTCAAGGCGCTGATCGGCGTGCTGCGCGAAGAGCACAACGCCACGGTGCTGCTGATCGAACACGACATGAAGCTGGTCATGAGCATTTCCGACCACATCGTCGTGATCAACCAGGGCACGCCCCTGGCCGACGGCACGCCAGAACAGATCCGCGACAATCCCGAAGTGATCAAAGCCTACCTGGGGGAAGCGTAAATGCTGCAGTTCGAAAACGTTTCCACCTTCTACGGCAAGATCCAGGCGCTGCACAGCGTCAACGTCGAGATCCGCCAGGGCGAGATCGTCACCTTGATCGGCGCCAACGGCGCCGGCAAATCCACCCTGCTGATGACCCTCTGCGGTTCGCCGCAGGCCCACAGCGGCAGCATCCGTTACCTGGGTGAAGAGTTGGTGGGGCAGACCTCCGCGCAGATCATGCGCAAGAGCATTGCCGTGGTGCCGGAAGGTCGTCGGGTATTCGCCCGCCTGACCGTGGAGGAGAACCTCGCCATGGGCGGGTTCTTCACCGAAAAGGGCGATTACCAGGAGCAGATGGACAAGGTCCTGGGCCTGTTCCCGCGCCTCAAGGAACGCTTCAACCAGCGCGGCGGCACCATGTCCGGCGGCGAACAGCAGATGCTCGCCATCGGCCGCGCGCTGATGAGCAAGCCCAAGCTGTTGCTGCTCGACGAACCGTCCCTGGGCCTGGCGCCGATCATCATCCAGCAGATCTTCGACATCATCGAACAGCTGCGCCGTGACGGCGTGACGGTGTTCCTGGTGGAGCAGAACGCCAACCAGGCGCTGAAGATCGCCGACCGAGCCTATGTCCTGGAAAACGGCCGGGTGGTGATGCAAGGCACCGGCGAAGCCCTGCTGACCGACCCCAAGGTGCGCGAAGCCTATCTGGGCGGCTGAACACCTGCTGCAACAAAGAACGGCCCTTCGGGGCCGTTTTTTTTCGCCTGGAAATCGCCCCTCCTGTAGCCGCTGCCGCAGGCTGCGATCGGGGCGACGCCCCGCAGAGGCTGGCCACTCGGAAGGCCAGGTACACCGTGCGGCCAGTGATTGCGCCGGCTTCGCCGTCGATCGCAGCCTGCGGCAGCGGCTACAACTGGATTTTTTTCACCTGGGCTGTAACAAACCCCATCGACCTTTCTCTAGAGGGGTAAGCAGGCACACATGCCTGCCTTCCCCAATACCTTTTCTGGAGAAACACCATGACCGCTACCACTCGCACCCTGTCCGCCGCCGCCCTGGCCCTGGCCCTCGGTTCTGCCTTGAGCATGGCCGCGCTGCCGACCACCGCCCAGGCCGCCGACGACATGGAGAAATGCTTTGGCGTCGCCATGAAAGGCAAGAACGATTGCGCCGCAGGCGCGGGCACCACCTGTGCCGGCACCGCCAAAGTCGACCACCAGGCCAACGCCTGGAAACTGGTTCCTAAAGGCACCTGCGAGAAAACCGCCAGCAGCACCTCGCCTACCGGTTTCGGCCAGCTCCAGGCCTACAAAGCCAAGTCGTAATCCACCGTCTGCCTGAGTGTCGATGATGAACATGGCCGTACCACTCCCCCTCCATCCCGCCACTCAGGCGCCTCTCTCCAGCCTGCCGCAACGCGCCGGGCTGGGGCTCAAGACCGAGCACTTTCGCCAGGTCCTGAGGGAACAGCCCGATATCGGTTTCTTTGAAGTCCATGCGGAAAACTACATGGTCGCCGGCGGGCCGTTCCATCACTACCTGGGGTTGATCCGCGAGCAGTACCCGCTGTCGCTGCACGGCGTCGGCCTGTCGATCGGCGCCGAAGGTCCGCTGGACCAACAGCACCTCAAACGCCTGGCGGTGCTGATCGAGCGTTATCAACCCCAGTCCTTTTCCGAACACCTGGCCTGGTCCAGCCATGGCCCGGTGTTTCTCAATGACCTGCTGCCCCTGGCCTATGACCGCCCGACCCTGGACCGCGTCTGCGAACACATCGACCAGGTACAGAACACATTGCGCCGCCCCATGCTGCTGGAGAACCCGGCGACCTATCTGGAGTTTCGTCAGTCGAGCATGGACGAGGCCGAATTGATCCGCGAGGTGATAGGCCGCACCGGCTGCGGCCTGTTGCTGGACGTGAACAATGTCTACGTGTCGTGCATCAACCACCGGCGCGACCCGTTGGCCTATATCGATGCCCTGCCGTTGCACGCGGTGGGTGAGATCCACCTCGCCGGGTTTGCCGAAGACACTGACAGCCTGGGCGACCGCTTGTTGATCGACGATCACGGCGCGCCGATCGATAACGCCGTGTGGGCGCTGTACCTGCGGCTGCTGGAACGGATCGGGCCGACCGCGACCCTGATCGAGCGCGACAATCAGGTGCCGGCGTTTTCCGTGCTGCACGCCGAGGTGCGCCAGGCGGACGAGCTGCTGCAATGCGCCAGGAGGCTGCCGTGAACACGCAAGCCAGCTTCGCCAGCGCCCTGCTCGACCCCGACCAGCCCTGCCCCGCGGGCCTGTACTGCGGCAACGGCGCCGACCCGGCCAGCCGCTTCGCGGTGTACCGCAACAATGTGCAGAGTTCGCTGATCAACGCCCTGGCCGATGCCTATCCGGTGGTGGCGCAACTGGTGGGCGATGAGTTCTTCCGGGCCATGGCCGCGCTCTACGTCAGGCGCTTCCCGCCCGCCAGCGCCGTGCTCTGCGACTATGGCCATGACTTCGCCGATTTCATCGGCGGTTTCCCTCCCGCCGCCAGCCTGCCTTACCTGGCGGATGTCGCGCGCCTGGAACGCCTGCGGGTCACCGCCTATCACGCCGCCGACGCCTGCCCGGTACAACCGCAGCAGATCGCCGCAGCCATGGCCGAGCCTGCAAGCCTGGGGCAATTGCGCCTGGAGCTGCACCCTTCGCTCGGCCTGCTGGAGTCGGCCCACCCGGTGGTCGCCTTATGGGCCGCCCACCAGGGCGATGGCGACTGGCTGGCGATCGACTTGCAGCAAGGACAAAACGCCCTGGTACTGCGTCACGACCTGGAGGTCGAAGTGTTCGCCATCGACGCCGGAGTCGCCTGCTTCATCCACAGCCTGCACCACTCACAGCCACTGCAAGTCGCCGTAGCCAATGCCTTGGCGGCCGATCCGGCCTTCGAGCCGAGCCAGGCCCTGGCGCTGTTGATCGGCCGCGGCGCCATCACTCGCCTGTCCCCCCATTCCGAGGTTTGAACATGCACACCCACTGCACCAAACACCACCCGCTCAGCCACGGGGTGAACCGACTCATCCAGTTGCTGGAGCGTATTCCCCACAGCCTGATCGCCTTTATCGCGCGCTTCTCGATTGCCGCGGTGTTCTGGAAATCCGGCCAGACCAAGGTCGAGGGCCTGGCCATCGATCTGTTCTCCGGGACGTTCGAGCTCGGCATGCCGCGCCTGGCCGACTCGACCATTCCCTTGTTCCAGAGCGAGTACCGGGTACCGCTGCTCTCCCCCGAACTGGCCGCGCACCTGGCGGCATTCGCCGAGCATCTGTTCCCGCTGCTGCTCCTGGTCGGTTTCGCCACGCGCTTCTCGGCCCTGGCGCTGCTGGGCATGACCCTGACCATCCAGCTGTTCGTCTACCCCGATGCCTACCCGACCCACGGCACCTGGGCGGCGGTCCTGCTGTACCTGATGGCCCGCGGCCCCGGCAAGCTCTCCATCGACCACCTGATCGCCCGCCGCTACCAGCGACCTTGACCCTCTGTCCCTGTAGGAGCGCAGCTTGCTCGCGATGAACGATAACGCGGTTTTTCAGACAGTCCGCGGTGCCGCCATCGCGAGCAAGCTTCGCTCCTACAGATCTGATCGCCCACCGCTGTAGCTGTAGCCGCTGCCACAGGCTGCGATCGGGTCCGAAGGACGCGCAAGGTCTCAAGACCGCCGAGGCCCTTCGGGCCTTGCGCAGCCTGCGGCAGCGGCTACAAGGTCCATCGCAGCATCAAGTCAGAGGCGATCCAGCGCTTCGCCGCTGCGCTTGAACCAGCCGATCAGGTAATCGGCCAGGACCTGGGTGCGCTTTGGCAATCCACCCTGATACGGGTGCACCAGGTACATCGGCATGCTGCGGGTCTGGTAGTCGCGCAGCAGCCCGCGCAAACGCCCATCGGCCAATTCCGCCTGCAGCAGGTAGGACGGCAGCCGGGCGATCCCGGCGCCCACCAGCGCGGCCTTTTTCAGCAGGTTGTAGTGATTGCTGGCGAAGGGCCCCGACACCCGCACCCGCAACAGCTCGTGCTGCTGGTGATAGAGCCACTCCTCACGACCGCTGTAATGACTGTTGAGCAGGCAGCGATGCTCGGCCAGGTCCCTGGGCGTCTGCGGCTCGCCATATTGCTCCAGGTAGGCCGGGCTGGCGCAGGTCATCTCGTGCCAGGCCAGCAGCGGCCTGGCCACCAGCCGCTGGTCGTTGGCCACCTCCGAGCGGATCGCCAGGTCGAAGCCGTCCCGGGTCAGGTCGCGGTAGTTGTTGTTCAGCTCCAGCTCGATCTGCACCTCGGGATACTGCCGGGAAAACTCCAGCAACAGGCCCTCGAAAAAGGTCTCCCCCAGGGACACCGGCACCGTCAGCCGCACCGGCCCGGCCATGTCGTCCTTGAGCCGCGCCAGCGCCTGGCGCGCCCGCTCGACCTGGACCAGTAGCGCCTGGGCCTGGGGCAACAAGGCGGCGCCCGCCGCGGTCAGGCTCAAGCGGCGCGTGGTGCGCTGCAACAGCACGACCGAGAACTGCGCCTCCAGGGCGCTGATGCGCTTGGACAATTGCCCCTTGCTGCAACCCAATTGCTGGGCGGCCAGGGTGAAACTGCCGGCCTCGATCAGCACGGCGAACGCCGCCAGGTCATCCATCTCGCTCATGGATTGTTTCCATTTGAAAACCAAAGGTTGCCTATTAGTGCGCTAATCAACGGGAAAAACCAGCACTAGACTGCAACCTCGTTCAACCCACGCGAGGAACAGCCCCATGAAAATTCTTCTGATCGGCGCCAACGGCACCATAGGTTCAGCGGTCGACAAAGAGCTGTCGCAGCGTCATGAAATCATCCGCATTGGCCGTACCAGCGGTGATTTCCAGGTGGATATCAGCGACAGCGCCTCGATCCGCGCGCTCTTCGAGCAAACCGGCACATTCGACGCGCTGATCTGCGCCGCCGGCAATGTCACCTTCGCGCCACTGGGCGAGATGAGCGAACAGCACTTCGCCCTGGGCCTGCAGGACAAGCTGATGGGCCAGGTCAATCTGCTGCTGATCGGTCGCGAGTTCGCCAACGACGGCGCCTCGTTCACCTTCACCTCCGGCATCCTCAACCGCGACCCGATCCGCAGCGGCGCCTCGGCAGCCCTGGTCAACGGCGCCATCGACGGTTTCGTCCGCGCCGCCGCCATCGAGTTGCCACGCGGCCTGCGGGTGAACTCGGTGAGCCCGACCGTGCTGGTGGAGGCCATGGACAGTTACGCCCCGTACTTCCGTGGCTATAAGCCGGTTCCCGGCGCCGACGTGGCGCTGGCCTACGCCAAGAGCGTGGAAGGCCTGCAAACCGGCCAGACCTATATCGTCGGCTGACCCACATGGATCTTCTGTAGGAGCAGCCGGTCGACGCTCGATTGCTCGCGATAGCGGTACGCCAGTCACACCGCAGTGCCTGCATCGCCGGCAAGCCTGGCTCCTACAGAGGCGCGATTGGATCCGGGGTTGTGATGAACGGTCAGGCTGCGTAACGTGGCGGCACTTGATTGGAGACCCGACGATGCGTGCCGCCCGTTCCCTTGTTTGTATTGCCCTGCTCCCCCTGTTTGCCGGTTGCCAGATGCTGTCGGTGTTCGATGGCCAGCCCCGGACGCAGTCCCAGGCCGGCCAGACCCGCATGCAGGGCACGCTGACCGCCGCCGACGGCCAGTTGCTGTTCAAGCCTTGCGTCGGCGAGCAGCGTTATGTGGTCAAGGACAACGGCGGCACCAGCATCCTCCAGGAAGCCGCCAGCCTGGCCGACCAGCAGGGCACGCTGTTCGCCGACCTGCGCGGGCACTTTTCCCCGAGCAAGGCCGGCGGCGCCGACAGTGAAGTGGCGCTGAGCCAGTTGTATCGCGTCGAACGCTCGAGCGATGCCTGCGGCGATCCCGACTTCCCGCGCCTGATCCTGCGGGCCAGTGGCAAGGCTCCGGACTGGAACGTCGATGTCAGCGCCAAGGGCATGCGCATCGAACGCGCCGGCCAGCCGGCACTGGCGCTGCCTTACCTGGAAGAGCAACTGGGCGACGGCCGCTTCAACCTCAGCAGCGAAGCCAACAACCGCCATGTCGAACTCTGGGTCGCGCCGCAGCGATGCGTGGACAGCAAGACCGGCAGCGTGCAGCACCTGACCGCGGAATTGCGGGTCGATGGCCAGGTCCAGCGCGGTTGCGCCTATTTCGGCGGCTCGCGCAGCGACTGAGGCGACGGACAACCGTTTTAACCTCACGGGGTCCGGGCTTTGCGGCTTATAATCGCCGGTTTGTAAAACCGCCCTGACGCATTGGTGCGTCCCGCGAACCGGACCCTGTCATGTTACGAATCACCGAACTCAAGCTGCCGATCGACCATCCCGATGAAGACCTGCGCCCTGCCATCCTGCAGCGCCTGGGCATCGCCAGCGAGGACCTGCTCGACTTCACCCTGTTCAAGCGCAGCTACGACGCGCGCAAGAAGTCGTCCGAGCTGTGCTTCATCTACACCCTCGATCTGAACGTGCGTGACGAGGCCAAGCTGCTGCACAAGTTCGCCGACGACCGTAACGTCAACCCGGCGCCGGATGTCAGCTACAAGGTCGTCGGCCAGGCGCCCGCCGACCTGGCGCAGCGCCCAATCGTAGTGGGTTTCGGCCCCTGCGGGATTTTCGCCGGCCTGCTGCTGGCGCAGATGGGCTTCAAGCCGATCATCCTCGAGCGCGGCAAGGAAGTGCGCCAGCGCACCAAGGACACCTGGGGCCTGTGGCGCAAAAGCGTGCTCAACCCGGAATCCAACGTGCAGTTCGGCGAAGGCGGCGCGGGGACCTTCTCCGACGGCAAGCTTTACAGCCAGATCAAGGACCCGAAACACCACGGCCGCAAAGTCCTGCACGAGTTCGTCAAGGCCGGCGCGCCGGAAGAGATCCTCTACGTCAGCAAGCCGCACATCGGTACCTTCCGCCTGACCGGCGTGGTCGAGAACATGCGCCAGCAGATCATCGCCCTGGGCGGTGAAGTGCGCTTCGAGCAACGGGTCACCGACGTGCTGATCGAAGACGGCCAGCTGGTCGGCGTCGAGCTCAACAGCGGCGAACAGATTCACTCGAAACACGTGATCCTGGCCCTCGGCCACAGCGCCCGCGACACCTTCCGCATGCTCCATGGCCGTGGCGTGTACATGGAGGCCAAGCCGTTCTCCGTGGGTTTCCGCATCGAACACCCACAGTCGCTGATCGACAGCGCGCGCCTGGGCAAGTACGCCGGTCACCCGAAGCTCGGCGCCGCCGACTACAAGCTGGTGCACCACGCGAAGAACGGCCGTTCGGTCTACAGCTTCTGCATGTGCCCGGGCGGCACCGTGGTGGCGGCGACCTCCGAGCCGAACCGTGTGGTCACCAACGGCATGAGCCAGTACTCGCGTAACGAGCGCAATGCCAACTCCGGCATCGTGGTCGGCATCACCCCGGAAGTGGATTACCCGGGCGGCCCGCTGGCCGGCATCGAGCTGCAGGAGCGCCTGGAGTCCCACGCCTTCGTGCTCGGCGGCAGCAACTACGAGGCCCCGGCGCAACTGGTCGGCGACTTTATCGCCGGCAAGCCGTCCACCGCCCTGGGCAGCGTCGAGCCGTCCTACAAGCCGGGCGTCGCCCTGGGCGACCTGGCGCTGGCCCTGCCGGACTTCGCCATCGAGGCGATCCGCGAAGCGCTGCCGGCCTTCGAGCGGCAGATCAAGGGTTACTCCCTGCATGACGCGGTACTGACCGGGATCGAGACCCGCACCTCGTCGCCGCTGCGCATTACCCGCGACGAATCGATGCAGAGCCTGAACGTGAAGGGCCTGTACCCGGCCGGTGAAGGCGCCGGTTATGCCGGCGGCATCCTGTCGGCCGGGGTCGACGGGATCCGCATCGCCGAAGCGGTGGCGCGCAACATCCTCGGCATCGAGGCGTAAAAAAGGCCTATGCCAGGGGGAGATGCCCCCCTGTAGGAGCGAGCTTGCTCGCGATGGAGGCCAACGATAACGCGGGGCATCTGAAACACCGCGTTGTCTTGATGTTTTTCGCGAGCAAGCTCGCTCCTACAAGGGCGGGCTTGCAGCCTCAGATGCCAGCGCGCAATACGCTGGCCGGCAACGCCTCGCCACGCTCCACACTCGCTGCCACCGCCTCGATCAAGGCCGTCAACTGGTAACCCTGGGCGGTCAGCCAGTCCTGATCGTAATAGGTGGTCGCATAACGCTCGCCACCGTCACACAGGATGGCGACGATCGAACCACTCTCGCCGGCCTGTTTCATCTGCTGCGCCGCCATCAGCGCGCCGATCAGGTTGGTCCCGCTGGAACCGCCCACCCGCCGCCCCAGGCGCTGCGCCAGGTAATGCATGGCCGCCAGCGACAGGGCATCCGGCACCTTGACCATCGCATCGATCACCTTGGGCAGGAACGACGCCTCGACCCGTGGCCGGCCGATCCCTTCGATGCGCGAACCGCAATCCAGGCGCAGGCTGGCGTCACCGCTCTGGTAGTAATCGAAGAACACCGAACGCTCGGCGTCGGCGCAGAGTACCCGGGTGCAATGCTGGCGATAGCGCACATAACGCCCCAGGGTAGCGGTGGTGCCGCCAGTGCCCGGGCTGGAGATCAGCCATTTGGGCTCCGGGTAACGTTCGAAGCGCAGTTGCTGGAAGATCGACTCGGCGATGTTGTTGTTCGCCCGCCAGTCGGTGGCGCGCTCGGCGTAGGTGAACTGGTCCATGAAATGCCCACCGCTCTCCCGGGCCAGGCGCTCCGATTCGGCGTAGATCTGCGTCGGGTCCTGCACCAGGTGGCTCTTGCCGCCGTAGAAGGCGATCTGCGCGATCTTTTCCTGGGACGTGGTGGCCGGCATCACCGCAATGAACGGCAAGCCCAGCAGACGCGCGAAATAGGCTTCGGAAATCGCCGTCGAACCGCTGGACGCCTCGATCACCGGTGCCCCGGGCTTGAGCCAGCCGTTACACAGCGCATAAAGGAACAACGAACGCGCCAGGCGATGCTTGAGGCTGCCGGTGGGATGGCTGGACTCGTCCTTGAAATACAGCTCGATGCCCGGTAGCCCCGGCAGGGGCAAGGGGATCAGGTGGGTATCGGCGCTGCGCTGGAAATCGGCTTCGATGATCCGGATGGCCTCGCGGGCCCACTGACGGTTGTCGCTCATGGTGTTTTCTCGTTGGCTCGAACGCCACACAGGACGCAAAAAGATGATGTGCACCCAGCATAGGTGATCCAGGCACAAGGAAAATCAGGTGCTGCAACAGGCAAAAGTCCCCGGCCCGTCGGGCTGGGGCCGGACATGTTAAGAAACATCCCCGGTCGCTCACAGGTACAGTTTTGAATCAATTGGATACACAACTGCTAGGCTGGTTTTCCAGCGGGCCGCTGCTCTGCTGCATATAACAAAAAAGAATATAACTTTTGTTTTAACAACTAACAGTACGGGTTAGGGTGTGCCACCTTTTTAGTTTTCTGATGGAGAGCGACCTTGCCTCTGCGTAGCACTTTCACGCGTTTCTTTCAGTTGGAAGCTGCCAGCGGTCTGTTATTGATTGCCGCTGCCGTGCTTGCCCTGATCATCAACAACTCACCGCTGTCCTGGCTGTACAACGGCCTGCTGGACACTCCCGTGGTCGCCCAGATCGGCGCCCTGAAAATCGCCAAGCCCCTGCTGCTGTGGATCAACGACGGCCTGATGGCCATGTTCTTCCTGCTGATCGGCCTGGAGGTCAAGCGCGAGGTCCTCGACGGCCACCTGTCCAAGCCTTCGCAGATCGTCCTGCCGGGCGCCGCCGCCATCGGCGGCATGGTGGTGCCGGCGCTGATCTACTGGTTCCTCAACAAGGACAACCCGCCGGCGCTCAGCGGCTGGGCGATTCCCATGGCCACCGACATCGCCTTCGCCCTCGGCGTGCTGGCCCTGCTGGGCAAGCGGGTGCCGGTGTCGCTGAAACTGTTCCTGATGACGCTGGCGATCATCGATGACCTGGGGGCCATCATCGTCATCGCGATTTTCTACTCCGGCGCCCTGTCGACCCTGTCGCTGATGCTCGCCGCGGCCTGCCTGGTGGCGCTGGTGGCGATGAACCGTTTGGGGGTGGTCAAGCTCGGGCCGTACATGATCATCGGCCTGATCCTCTGGGTCTGCGTGCTCAAGAGTGGCGTCCACGCGACCCTGGCCGGCGTGACCCTGGCGTTCTGCATCCCGCTGCGTACCCGCAATGCCGAGCCTTCGCCGCTGCTGAGTCTGGAGCATGCGCTGCATCCGTGGGTGGCATACGGCATCCTGCCGCTGTTCGCCTTCGCCAATGCCGGCCTGTCGCTGCAGGGCATTACCGTGGAAAGCTTCACCCATTACGTGCCCATGGGCATCGCCATCGGCCTGCTGCTGGGCAAGACCGTCGGCGTGTTCGGCCTGACCTGGCTGGCGGTGAAGATGGGCCTGGCCGCCCTCCCCGGCGGCGCCAACTGGGGCCAGGTGCTGGGCGTGGCGATTCTCTGCGGGATCGGCTTCACCATGAGCCTGTTTGTCGGCTCCCTGGCCTTCGTGCCCGGCAGCAGCGAATACGCTGGCATGGACCGCATGGGCATCCTCACCGGCTCGCTCTTCGCCGCCCTGATCGGCTACGCCGTAACGGCCGCGGCCAGCCGCAAGAACCCACAATTGCCGGCATAACCGCCGGAGTTGCCAGGGCTGAAAACACAAAACCCCGACCAGTTGCCTGGCCGGGGTTTTGTTTTGTCGCGGTTAACCCTTAGTGGGCAACACGGCTGGTGCCGTTGACACTCATGATGCGCACGCGCTCGCCAACGCGGAACACTTCGTTTTGTTCAACTTGTTGTACATAGGCACGCATGCTGCCGTCGTCTTCACGCACGGTGATTTCCACGCCCTGGGTACGGGTCAGGCCTTCCTCGGTGGCGGAACCGATCAGGCCGCCCGCCACCGCACCGATGACCGCCGCCACGATGCTGCCTTTGCCGCCGCCGATGGCGCTGCCACCAACGCCGCCGACCGCTGCACCGGCGAGGCCGCCGATCGGGGTCTTGGTGCCTTCGATTTTCACCGGACGCAGGGATTCGATGGTGCCCATGCGAACGGTCTGTACGCGACGCGCCTCGTCACGGGAGTAAGAGTCACCGGACAGGTTGGATTGGCAACCGGTGAGCAACATGGCCATCGTGGAAAAGGAAGCAACCAGCAAAACAGACTTACGCATAGGATCAACTCCAAAGGACAGATAATCATTAAACTCCGCAGCTTGACGCCTGTCACGGCATCGCCCGGATAAAATTGGTTCCATTCAGCAGCAGTACAGACTGCATGCATATAAAAACTCTTCACACGGTAGCGCTTATTTCCCGAGTTGCGCCACCGACCAAAGGATTTTCCATGGATTACTTCATCATCGTCGTGACCACCGTTGCCGGCCTGTACTTCCATTGGTGGCTGTATGTACGGATCAAGCGCTGGATGGACCGGGACCTGGCGCTATCGCTGGCCGGCGGGGACGAGAAGAAAAAATCCTTCATGCTGCAACAGCTGGCGAATGCCCATCGCCAGAAAGTAAAACGCCGGGACCTGCCACAGTGGCTTGAAGCCGCCGCGGCCGGTTATCCCGGCGAATGAGCTGATTCGGGTTCAGGGGGCCAGGCGCTCACGCACCCAGTCGGCACCTTGCAGGCGGTAGTTCAGGCGATCGTGCAAACGGCTGGCACGCCCCTGCCAGAACTCGATGCGCTCCGGTAACAGGCGATAACCTCCCCAGTGCTCGGGGCAATGGGGCTGGGTATCGCTGAAGCGCTCCTCGGTGTTCTTGAGCAGAGCTTCCAGTTCCTGGCGATCGGCGATCACCTGGCTCTGCGGCGATGCCCAGGCGCCCAGGCGGCTGCCCAGCGGGCGGACCTGGAAGTAGGCATCGGACTCCTCGGCGGTGACCTTGACCACCCGCCCCTCGATACGCACTTGGCGCTCCAGGGCCGGCCAGAAGAAGGTCATGGCGGCAAAAGGCCGTGCGGCCAGTTGCTGCCCCTTGGCGCTGTCGTAGTTGGTGAAGAAGGTGAAGCCCTGCGCATCCAGCCCCTTGAGCAGCAGGATGCGGCAATGAGGGCGCCCCTCTTCGTCAACGGTCGCCAGGGTCATGGCGTTGGCCTCGACAGGCGGCTGCTCGGTTTTCACCGCCTGTGCGAACCACTGGTGGAACAGCGTGAAGGGCTCGACCGGAGCCTGGGCTTCGGTCAGTCCGTCACGGGTGTAGTCGCGGCGCATGTCCGCCAGTCCCTGGGTCATTGCTGGTTCCTTTTGCCCGATGCCTGATGAATCAGTTCTTCGCCTGTTCGGTCGCTGCCTTGGCCGGAGCCTTGGCAGTGGTGGTTTTCTTGGCGACGGCTTTCTTCGCCACAGGCTTCTTGGCTGGGGCTTTTTTCGCCGGAGCGGCTTTCTTCGCGGCGACGGCTTTCTTCGAGGAAGCAGCAGGAACGACCGACTTCACATCCTGTACGGCAACCAGTTCAGCCTCGGACGGGGTCGGCTGGTTGTACTTGCTCAGCAGGGCCAGCATGGTGCTGCGCTGGGTGACGATGATTTCCACACGACGGTTCAGCGCACGACCTTCGGCGCTGTCGTTGGCCGCGCGAGGCATGACCGAACCCATGCCACGCAGCATCAGGCGATCACGCTTGAGGCCAGTGAGGCTGAAAATCGCGGCAACGGACTGCGCACGATCACGGCTCAGCTTCTGGTTGGCCGCTGCGGCACCAGTGGTGTCGGCATGGCCCAGGACCAGCACGGAAGTCTTGGCATCGGTACCCACGGCCTTGGCCACGCGAGTGAACGGGCTCAGGGTGACCGGCAGCAACATGGCCGGGCGATCCGGGTTGAACGAACCGTCGACCGGAGCGGTCACCACCAGGGTGTTCTCGCGACGCTCCAGTTGCAGGCGGCTGTCCTTGATGGCTTCACGCAGGCGCGGCTCGTAGTCGTCCAGCCAGGCCTGGGTAATTTTTGGATCCGGCATCGGGATGTCTTTCACGTCTGCCTTGGTCGGAGACGTGGGCTGCTGGTTGAAAGGCCACCACCAGTTGCCGGTCTCGGTCTTGGCGACCTTCGGCGCCGCGGTCGCGGCGTCCGTCTTGGCCTTGGCGTCGGCCAGCGGCTCTTTGACTGCGTCTTTGCTCGCGTCCTTGGAAGGGAACGGCCACCACCAGTTGGTGGTCTCGGCCTTGGCGGCCGGAGCAGCGGCGGAAGCGGTTGCGGTTTCGACCTTGGCTGCGGCAGGAGCGGTCGCGGACTTGGCGGTGGAGGTGGCGGCGGACTTGGCCGCGGAAACTTCGTTGGCAGCTGCTTTTGCTACCGGTTGCACCGCTTCCTTGCTGGCGGCCTTATCGGAACCGAAAGACCACCAGTGCCCTCCTTCTGCGTCATTTTGTGGAGTTTGTGCACAACCGGTGACAGTGAGGCAAAGAGCCAAGGCTAAAGACTTGTTCGACGACATGGGATATCCACAAAATGAGATCAAAAATTACGGTCTCTACGAACCGTACAAACAGACGCTTTGAAAGTATAAAAGCCACAGGGTTCCTTTCTGATGCCTTTACTCATGTTTAGGCAAAAAAAATCCTGACAGCAACCTTTTTACAGACAATCCGACAGAACCCTCACCAACTTCTGCGCTCTTGGATCCATCAGCACGTATGGCCCCAGGGTATTGGTGACAAAACCGAAGGCCACATCGTACTCAGGATCGGCGAAACCGATGGAGCCACCCGCTCCCGGATGACCAAACGCACGAGGGCCGAGACCGAAGGTCGCGTTGGCCACCTGCGGCTGGTCAAGCATGCAACCCAGGCCGAAACGGGTCTGGGTCAACAGGGTCTTGTCCATGCCGACGCTGTGTTCGCGGGTCAGCTCTTCGAGCATGTCCGCTTCCAGCAGGCTGCCATCGAGCAGGCCGCTGTAGAACCCGGCCAGGCTGCGGGCATTGCCATGGCCATTGGCCGCTGGCTGTTGCATGCGCCGCCATTCCGGCTTGTTGGTACTGGTCATGATCGACGGCGGGTTGGTGAACGCCCGGGTGGTCATGGCCGTGGGTTCGCGCATTGTCACTTGCAGCAGGCGCTGTGCGGCCGCGTCGCCGACATTGCCCTTGCCCCGGGCGATATGCGCCACCCGGTAAAACTCCTCGTCGGGCAGGCCAACGAAAAAGTCCAGCCCCAGCGGCCTGGCGACCCGCGCCACGATGGACTCGCCGGGACCGCGCCCGTCAGCCCGACGCAGCAACTCGCCCACCAGCCAGCCGTAGGTGATGGCCGCATAACCGTGGCCTTCGCCCGGCGTCCACCAAGGGGCTTGCGCCGCGAGGGCATCGACCATGGTTTGCCAGTCGTAGAGCGCTTCCGGCGCCAGCAGCTCACGCAAGGCCGGCAGCCCGGCCTGATGGCAGAGCAACTGACGCAGGGTGATCGCTTCCTTGCCGGCCGCGGCGAATTCAGGCCAGTACCGGGCAACCGGTGCGTCCAGCTGCAACTTGCCTTCGGCCACCAGTTGCAGGGCGGTGACCGCGGTGAAGGTCTTGGTGCAGGAAAACAGGTTGGCGATGGTATCGCAGTGCCAGGCTTCGCTGCCGTCCTTGTCGGCGGTGCCGGCCCAGAGGTCGACCACGGTTTCCCCGCCGATCTGAATGCACAACGCCGCGCCGCGTTCCTGGGGATCCTCGAAGAGGGCCGCGAAGGCTTCGCGCACCGCTTCGAACTTAAGCTCGTAATGACCCTGAATCTGCACCCGTAACTCCCCGGACCATGCTCTACAAAGTGGTGCGCATTGTTCCAGCCCTTGAGGGTTTTGGGAACAGAAGCGAGCCCGGCGGCTATCCACCGGAAGAATTGTTCAGAAATCGACGGACATTGAACGCGGCGCGGGCCGGCCAGCCCCTACGAGTGAGTGTAGAGGCGGACCGGCCCGCGCGGGGAAGCCGTACCCTAAAGGCCTGGCTCAGCGATCAATGGCCATTGCCCGAATGACCGCCCGCATGACCGCCGCCCTGCCCTGCGCCCTTGCCATCATGGCCCGGCTTGCCGCCGTCGGCGGCATGACCCGCGGCCTTGTCGGCCTCTGCCTTGGCCTTCCCGGCTTCCTTGCCCAACTGGTCGAAGGCCTGCAGGTTGCTCTTGCGCACGCTGTCGACAAAACCCTGGAACGGCACATCGGTGATGCCCACCAGGCCGAAATGGCCGTTCTCGCCGTCCAGCAGGCGACCGGTGACCGGCTGATCGAGGTACTGGAACCAGTGCACGCCGACAATCGACGGTTCGCTCAGCGCCTGCTTGAGGAACTGGGCATAGGCCGGGCCGCGATCCTCCTCCCGCACCAGCTCGGTCACGCCCCCCCAGAACGGGCCGCGATCCCTGGAACCGAAGTTGAACTCGGTGATCAGGACCGGCTTGTCCAGCGTGTTCAGCCGGGCAAAGTCGTAACCGTCCTGCGGCTTGAGGGTGTACATGTTGAAGCTCAGCACATCGCAGTACTGGGCACAGGACGCCACCGCCTCAGGGGTACTGATGGCGAAGCGTCCGCCCAGCAGCAGGTGATTCGGCGCGTGCCATTTCAGCGAATCGGAAATGGTCTTGAAGTACGTGTCGGCAAAGACCTTCTGGAAGTATTTGAAGTCGGCTTCGATCTCCGGATGCTCCGGGCTAGGCAAAGGCGGCTCGAACCCCGGATCTTCCATCAGCTCCCAGGCGCTCAGGTTGATGCCCCAGGCCTTCGACAGGCCCTCCTGGTTGCGGTACTTGTCGCGCAGTTGCTTGAGGAACGCGCGCTTGGCCGGCACGTCGGTGGTCATGCGCAATGTGCCGTAGGCCAGGGCATAACGCGCCTTGGGGTCATCGCCGGGGCCGGCCCAGGCCAGTTCGTTGTCGGCGAAGTAGCCGATCAGCCATGGATCGTCGCGGTGATCGCGCGCGGCAATGGCCACGGCACGCTCGGTGGCCATGGCGAAACGCGGATCGAACGGATCGGGCATGCCGCCCCACCAGTCGGTACCGGTGCTGATGCTTGCATAGTCGCCGACGATCGACAGTGGCAAGGTGTAGGGCACACGGTCGTTCAGGCCCAGCGCCGGCGCGCTCCAGTTGCCGATGGTGTTGAAACCCCAGGCTTGCAGGCGATCCAGGGTGTGGCTGGCCCAGCGCTTCTGGTCCAGGGCCGCGACAGGGCAAGGTGCCGCGGCTGGCGGTTCGGTGCCCTGCCCGGCCTGAGCCTCCTGGGCGTCCGCCACACCGGCCTTGGTTTCGCTGCCCGGGGTGCAAGGCACACCGTAGGTGCGTTGCAGGTTGGCGCCATAGAAGTCGTACCAGCGGCCGGCGTTATAGGCGCGGCCCCGGTCGGCGCCATTGCCGCCGCGGTTGTCGCCTTCGCCGTAATAACCGGCCAGCGGTTCGCCGACGTTAGGCAGTGTCGAGAACATCCATTCACGGCCGGCGATATAAGTCTGGCTGTCGTCCGCCGTGACCGCATTGACCCCCAGGGAATAGAACGGATGCCCCTGGGGCGTCACCAGATACCAGCGGCCATCGCGTTTCTCGGTACGGAAGAAGCCACTGGCCTTGAAGGCTGGCCCGTTGCTCCAGCCGCCGAAGGTGTCCAGGGAGGAACGCTCGCGCTCGGCCAGCCAGGTTTTCAGCTGCTGCTGTTCCTTGGTCGCGGCGGCCTTGAGTTGCTCGTCGCTGGCGACCTTTTCCGGCCACCTGGCCCGGGTCGACTGGCCATAGGCATCCACCAGGCCACCGTAGGCCGCCTTGACCACCGCCTCGCCGTCCTGCACGCCAAAACGCTCGAGCAGGATGCTCTGGGCGGCTTTCGGCTGATCCATCGACAAGGTCACCGACACCACCTGGCTGCGGTCCAGCTCGCCTTCGCTGCTGGCCAGCAAGACGCGCTGGCCTTCGAAGGTCATCGGCATCGGCGGGCCGGCCTTCATGCCCTGGCTCAGCGGCGAGCTGGCAACCAGCGGCACCAGCAGGGTCTGCGCCGGGCCGGCCGGCAAGTCGATGCGGCTGAGCAGGGTCTTGCCGTCATTGCTCTGGATCTTCACGTACAGGGTCAGGGCCCAGTTCATCGCGCTCTGGATCCGCAGGCTCATGGCCCCGGACTGCGACCAGTCCCAGGCGCCCGTCTGCGGGGTCAGGCGCAGGCTTGGTTGAATCGCCGGATTGAACGTCACCCGGCGCAGCACTTCGCCCTCGGCTGTCTGCTCCGCGTTGGCTTGCGGCAGGCTGGCATCCACTGTCGCCACCTGCACCACATCGGCAGGCCGGACAAAGTTGAACAGCGTCTGTTGCCCTGCCGGCGCGGCAAGCAGCGGCGTAGCGAACAACAGCGCAAGGACAGCGGGTAACGAACGGCGAATCATAGGGACCTGGTGCTCCTTAACGACCGATGAACGGCCTGTGTGCAATCAGTGACTGCAATAGACAACGCGACCGGCCCACAGGCCGGCCGCGCTCAGGAAATTTCCCGGCGGAACGGCGGCAACGCATTGAGGATAGCCTTGCCATAACGCTGGGTGACCAGGCGCCGGTCCAGCAGGGTGATGGTGCCGCGGTCCTGCTCGGTACGCAGCAGGCGGCCGCAGGCCTGGACCAGCTTGAGCGAGGCGTCCGGCACCGAGATTTCCATGAACGGGTTGCCGCCCCTGGCTTCGATCCACTCGGCCAGCGCGGCCTCCACCGGATCGTCCGGCACCGAGAACGGAATCTTGGCGATCACCACGTGCTCGCAGTAGGCACCAGGCAAATCCACGCCCTCGGCGAAGCTGGCCAGGCCGAACAGCACGCTGGAATCACCGCCATCGACCCGCGCCTTGTGCTTGTTCAGGGTTTCCTGCTTCGACAGGTTGCCTTGAATGAACACCTGCTTGCGCCAGTCGCGGTCGAGGCCGTCGAACACGTCCTGCATCTGCTTGCGCGACGAGAACAGCACCAGGGTGCCCCGCGAGCCTTCCACCAGTTCCGGCAGGTCGCGGATGATCGCCGCGGTGTGGGCCGGCGCATCCCGCGGGTCGGCGCGCAGGTCGGGGACCCGCAGCACCCCGGCGTCGGCATGATGGAAGGGGCTGGGCACCACCGCTGTCACGGCCTTTTTCGGCAGCCCGGCACGCATGCGGAAGCGATCGAAGGTACCCAGGGCGGTCAGGGTGGCGGAGGTCACGAGCGCGCCATAAGCCACGTTCCACAGGTTCCGACGAAGCATCTCCGCGGCGAGGATCGGGCTGGCGTTGACCTCGATGTCGAACAGTGAGCCGCTTTCCGCCAGGGTCAGCCAGCGCGCCATCGGTGGGTTGTCTTCCGGGTCTTCGGTGGTGAAGGCGGTCCACAGCTCCCAGTTGCCCGAGGCGCGGGACAACAGGCTGCCGAACAGTGGGTACCACTCCTCGGCCTGGTTGCTGGCGATGCCGATGTTGACCTCGCCGTCCATGCCTTCCTTGAGCAAGTCGGTCAGGCGGGTGAACAGGTCGGTCAGGCGCGAGAAGCCTTTCTTCAGTTCGATGCCCATTTCCCGCATATGGTCGGGGATCAGCCCGCCGACGAAACGATGGCGCGGCCGCTCGCGGCCTTCCATGTCTTCGCCGGTCTTGAAGTCGGCCAGTTGCTCGCAGGCGGTGAACATGAACTGCTGCTGGGTCTTGATCTCCCGCGCCAGCTCCGGCACCTGCTCGATCAGCTTGCCCAGGTCGCCCGGCAGCGGGTGCTGGGCCAGCAGCTTGGTGAGGTTCTTGGCGGTCTGTTCCAGCCAGTCGGCGGTGGAACGCAGGCGGGTGTAGTGGGCGAAGTGGCCGATGGCCTTGTCCGGCAGGTGGTGGCCTTCGTCGAACACATAGAGGGTGTCGCGCGGGTCCGGCAATACGGCGCCACCACCCAGGGCCAGGTCGGCCAGGACCATGTCGTGGTTGGTGACGATCACGTCGACCTTGCCCATGCCTTCGCGGGCCTTGTAGAAGGCGCACTGGCCGAAGTTCGGGCAATGGCGGTTGGTGCACTGGCTGTGATCGGTGGTCAAGCGCGCCCAATCGGCGTCTTCCAGGGCGGTGGGCCAGCTGTCGCGGTCACCGTCCCATTTATTGCCGGCGAGCTTCTCGATCATGCTGGTGAACAGCTTCTGACTGGCCTCGTCGACCTCGATCTTGAAGCCTTCTTCTTCGAACAGCTGGGCGGTGGCGGTTTGCGCGTGGCCTTCCTGCAGCAGCATGTCGAGCTTGGACAGGCACATGTAGCGACCACGGCCCTTGGCCAGGGAGAAGGTGAAGTTCAGCCCGCTGTTGCGCATCAGGTCGGGCAGATCCTTGTAGACGATCTGCTCCTGCAGGGCGACGGTGGCGGTGGCGATCACCAGGCGCTTGCCGGCGGCCTTGGCGGTCGGGATCGCCGCCAGGCTGTAGGCCACGGTCTTGCCGGTACCGGTGCCGGCTTCCACGGCCACCACGGCCGGGTCGCCGGAACGCCGGCCTTCGTCGTCGGTGTCGACATCGCCCAGGACCTTGGCCACTTCGGCGATCATCAGGCGCTGGCCGTAACGCGGTTTCAGGCTCTTGGCTTCGAGAAAACGCGAGTAGGCGCCCTGGATCGTGGTTTTGAGTTCGTTGCTGATCATGATTCTTCGGGCGCGAGAAACGCTGGATAAATTTTCAGTGGTTCGGATCGGCCGCTATCATACCCCGCTAATTCATCCCGCGCAGAACGGAGTACCCGAATGACAGCCTTTGCCCTTGCCTACACCCTGCATGTCCTGGCCGCCCTGGTCTGGGTCGGTGGCATGTTTTTCGCCTGGATGGTGTTGCGTCCCGCGGCGGTGGCCGCCCTTGAGGGGCCGGCGCGGTTGAAGCTGTGGGCAGAAGTGTTCCCACGGTTTTTCGTCTGGGTCTGGGTCGCGGTGGTGCTGTTGCCGATCAGTGGTGTCGGCCTGATCCACCTGCGGTTCAGCGGCTTCGAGACCGCGCCGCGCTATGTGCAGGTGATGATGGGCCTGTATGTGGTGATGACCGCGCTGTTTATCCGGATCCAGTCGTTGCAGCTGCCAGCGCTGCGCCAGGCGGTGGCGGCCGAGGACTGGCCGGCGGGGGCCACGACCCTGGGCAATATTCGGAAATTGGTGGGGATCAATCTGATCATTGGCTTGTTGCTGGTGGCCGTGGCGGCGGCCCGGCCGATGTTCTAAAGGCGGATAGCGGGAGAAGCATCGCGGGCAAGCCTCGCTCCTACAGACAACACCCCCCTGTAGGAGCGAGGCTTGCCCGCGATGGCGCTGGAATCAGCACCACCTATTTAAGGACTGTTTACAGGCGCTGTACCGTGACCGAACCCGCGGGGCCTGCCGGCCCTGGATGGCCTTCGGCGCCAGGACGGCCGCTCTTGCCACCGTCGGCGCGATAGACAAAGCAGCCCTTGGACTTGCCGCCAGCCCCGGGTTTGCCGCCCGCACCGGCCACACCGCCGGCCCCGCCATCGACCCAGACCTTGATCTGCTCTGCCGGGTAATCGCGCGGCAGCTCGACCCGCACCTGGGCACCCGCCGCCCCCGGCTGACCGTCACCGCCGTTGTCGCCATCGGCGCCACGCCCGGCCTGGCCCCAGGTGCACCCCGGCTCTTCGCCGTTGGCGCCATCGAGGCCGACATAACCCGGCGCGCCGGTGCCGCCGCGTGCATCCACCGAGAGTTCCCCGGCCTGCAGCGAGGCGATACGCAGATTCAGGTTGCGCCCGGGTTTGGCCGCCTTCTGGTAAGTCCCCGGAGCCCCGCGGGAGGTGATCTGGCTACCAGCCTCCAGGTCGGCATGGTCGACGTTCAGCAGCAGGCTCTGTTCGGCCGGAACGATAGCGATCCGCGCTTCACGCCCCAGGCGCAGCTCGCCGACCTTGACCTCGGTAACCGTGGACGGAATCAGCAAGGTGCCGTAGTCGGCCACTTCCAGGCGCTCCAGTTGCAGGCTGCTGGTGGTGTTGGGCAGGCGCATCAGGGAGTTGGTCTCGACCGTCACCACCTGGGCCTGGACCAGTGGGCTGCATAGCACGGCGAGCAGGCAGAGCTTACGCATGGCCGACCTCCGCGGGCTTCGCCGCCTTGAAGGTCTGCAGATGGAAAATGCCGGTCAGGAGAATCTGCAGGCGATCTCGCCAAGGGTGGGCGCGGCCCTTGAGGCTGCCGTTGAACAGCAGCAGCTCCATCAGGTGGGTCAGCAGCAACAGGCTGCCTGCCAGATTGATCAACAGATGAATCGGATTGATCAGCGGGATGACCAGATTGACCAGCACCAGCAACCAGAACAGCAGCGTCAACAACTTGCCCAGCCCCCAAAACACCTTCATATGCCCCCCTTTGCGAGTTTTTCTTTGCGCGCACAGTAACGACTTCGGCGAGGCATAAGCCAGAGGGCGGCGAAAATTCTCCCGCCGCTCCCTGCCAAGCCGCCCTGGCGCCTGGTGATCAACGCTGAATATGCAGCTCCACCCGACGGTTCTGCGCCCGCCCTTCTTCGGTGGCGTTGTCGGCGACCGGCTCGCTCTCGCCCTTGCCCTGGCTGGTCAGTTTGTCCGGTGCCAGGCCCTGGCTCAAGAGGAATGCGACGACGCTGCTGGCGCGGCGTTCGGACAGTTTCTGGTTGTATTCATCCGTCCCTTGGCTGTCGGTGTGGCCGACCACCTTGATGCTCTGCACGTCGGCACCCTGAAGCTTGGCCAGCAGCCCCTGCAGCTGGTTTTGCGCTTCGGGTGTCAGTTCCGTCGAGTCGAAGGCAAACAGCACATCGCCCTGATCGCTGAGGGTGATCACCTCGGATTGCGCCGCCGGCTCGGCTGCGGGTGCGGCCGGGTATTGCGGCAACGGGCAGCCACGATTGTCGACCGG
Organism: Pseudomonas sp. GW531-T4; assembly: GCF_017349615.1. NCBI lineage: Bacteria > Pseudomonadati > Pseudomonadota > Gammaproteobacteria > Pseudomonadales > Pseudomonadaceae > Pseudomonas > Pseudomonas sp. GW531-T4. Next base: position 63,048 of record NZ_JACMZT010000015.1, on the reverse strand, counting down.
GGTATTGGCCGGGGTATCCGGGCAACGGTCACGGCGGTCGAACACGCCGTCATCGTCCTTGTCGCCATCCTGGGCATAGCAGATCAAGCCACCGGTCACCAGGCCGAGCGCCGCGCCACCCGCGGCCCAGCCACCGCTTTCAATGGCGCCCAGGCCACCGCCCACCAGGCCGCCGAGCAGGCTGCAGATTGGCCACGTACGCTGGTTGAGGGGGGCAGTGCCGTCGCTGTGGGTAGCGCAGCCTGTGAGCAGGCTGCCGAGCAGTAGAACCGGCAAGGCGGCTCGCGCGAGAAGACTCATCATGAATGCTCCTGTGTCACCGGCCCATACCGGTCACACAGGAGTAAAGACCCGCATGGGCGGCTGCACAAGCCGCCCATGCCAGGCAATCACGCCTGGCAATCAGCGGTTGATTTTGATTTCCGTGCGCCGGTTCATCGCCCGGCCGTCGGCGGTCTTGTTATCCGCGACCGGTTGGCTCTCGCCGGCACCGACTACCGAAACGAAACTGCTGCGGGGTACGCCCGTGCTGATCAGGTACTCGGTCACCGAACGCGCGCGTTTTTCCGAGAGGCGCTGGTTGTAGGCATCGCTGCCCACGCTGTCGGTGTGCCCGGTCACGCGCAACTGCGCACTCGGGGCTTCCTGTTTCAGGCGCGTGGCGATGGTGTCGAGCTTGGCTTTGTCGGCGGCCGTCAATTTGGCCGAGTCGAATTCGAAGTGCACGTCGCGGATGACAATGGTCTCTTCCTTGACCACCACCACTTCCTCGACCACGGCTACAGGCTCTGGCGGGCAACCGTTGGCGTCCACCTGCACGCCTTTAGGCGTGCCAGGGCACTTGTCGCGGCTGTCCGGCACGCCATCGCCGTCTTCGTCGCCATCTCCATGCACCCAGCAATAACCGGCCGCGACGCCGGCGCCCAGCAAGGCGCCGTATCCCGCCCAGGACGAGCTTTCAATCGCGCCCAACGCAGCCCCACCGACACCCCCGACAGCAGCGCAGGTCGGCCAATCGGTTTTCTGCAAACCTGCGCAACCAGTCAACACACTGGTTAGCAGAACCAAGGGTAATGCTGTCCGAACTATGCTCATCTAGTTATCTCCTGAGGGAATCGGCTTAGAACCGATTGGGGGAGTAAAGACCTGGCTTTAAATCTCCGCCAGCATCAGGCTGGCGGGCTTTGCCCCTGGATTTGCCCAGGAACGGCTGTCATTTCAGACAAAACGGCTCTAGGCCCGCGGGTCCGGGCAGGCTAGTCTTTGCCACTCAAAGATTGAGGAACTTCGATGACCGCAGGTATTTCTTCGCGCACGCCCCAGCAGGCCCTGGCCGCCCTGCTCGACCGCTACGCCCCACGACAGCTGCTGCTGATCGGTGCCAGCGGGTTTCCGGCCCTGGAGGCTTTTCGCCAGGCTCACCCCGAAACCGTCATCGCCCAGACCGCGCCCGGCCCGTTGCCGGCTGAACTGGCGGCGCGCCGTTTCGACCTGGCGCTGGCGGTCGACTGCCTGGAGCATCTGCCCAAGCGCGACGGCCTGAACCTGCTCGGCGGGATCCGCAACCTCAACGCCAGCCGCATCGCGGTACTGGCCGACCTGAATGCCTGCGGCTGGAAGGAGACCGACTTTTTCTCCCTGGCCCTGCAGGCCAGCGAACGTTTCCAGCGCGACGAACAGGTCCTGACCCTGTTCACCTACGATCTGCTTGAATACAAACAAGTGCCCGACTGGCTCAACTCCAGGTTCTGGGCGAATCCGGAAAACTTCGGAAAGTACTGGTGGTAATGCGATGAGTACCTCTATTTGTCCCTGCGGCAGTGGCAACCTGCTGGACGCCTGCTGCGGCCACTACCATGCCGGCCACCCCGCGCCCTGCGCCGAGGCCCTGATGCGCTCGCGCTACAGTGCCTACGTGCTGGGCCTGGTGGATTACCTGGTGGCCACCACGCTGCCGGCACAACAGAGCGGCCTGGACCGCCAGTCCATCAGCGACTGGAGCGCGCAGAGCACCTGGCTGGGCCTGGAAGTCGAAAGCTCGGAAGTCTTCGGCGGCCAGCCGGAACACGCCTTCGTCACCTTCACCGCACGCTGGCACGACAGCCATGGCGAACACAGCCATCGCGAACGCTCCTCCTTCGTGCAGAACAGCGGGCACTGGTATTTCATCGACCCGACCGTGCAACTCAAGGCCGGCCGCAACGATGCCTGCCCCTGCGCCAGCGGGCAGAAATTCAAGAAGTGTTGCGCCAGCTATTTCGCCAGCTGAATCCCCTCCCCTGAGCCTGTCCTCGCGTGCGCTCCGCGGTTGCTAGACTGGGAGTTCAAACGGAGTAACGCCATGGTCGTTCAGCTGCGCGCACTACGGACCTTCGGACTGCTCACGGTGCTGGCGCTTTCAGGCTGTGCCTCGTGGTTCGTCGACAACACCCTCGACCCGCAGGTGCACCTGGTCAAGGTCGAGGTGATCAAGGCGAATTTGCTGGAGCAGCGTTTGCGCCTGCACTTTCGCGTCGACAACCCCAACGATGCCGACCTGACCGTCCGCGCCCTGGAGTACCGGATTCATCTCGGCGACGTGTTGCTGGCGGAGGGGGAACATGAACACTGGTTCACCATCGGCCCCAAGCACAGCGCCTACTTCCAGGTCCCCGTGCGCACCAACCTGTGGCCGCAGATACGCCAGGTGGTGAAATGGCTGAAGGAACCGCAGCAACCGATCCCCTATCGCCTGGACGGTTTGCTGGAAACCGGATTATTCATCGGCCATGACGTGCACCTGGCGCGCAAAGGCGAGATAATTCCCGCCGATTTTATTCCGGAGCAACCTCGATGACCCAGCAACCCCATGTCCATGGCCCTGACTGCAACCACGATCATGACCACCACGATCACGATCACGGCCATGTTCACGGTCCGCATTGCAACCACGCTCACCAGGAGCCGGTGCGCAACGCCTTGAAAGATGTCGGCCGCAACGACCCTTGCCCATGCGGCAGCAGCAAGAAATTCAAGAAGTGCCACGGCGCCTGATGCCGTAATGCTGTGTCTTTGTCCTGCTTCTATGTAGGAGCAAGGGGGCGCCTAGCTCTTGCTCGCGATGAGATCAACTCGATTAACCGAGTCGCCTGCATCGCGAGCAAGCTTCGCTCCTACAGATCGCGTTGCAGGATCTGTCTCGAATCGATCACCGTCGCATACTCGCCATGCAGGTTGCCCAGCGACATGGCATGCACCTCCTCGGCGCTGTGGGCCTGACCGAAAAAGTCGACCTTGTCGAAGGTGTAGCAGGCGTCTTCCACCACCCAGGTATCGAACCCCAGATTGCCGGCGGTCCGCGCCGTCGATTCCACCGAGTTGTGGGTCGCCACACCGACAATCACCAGTTGGCCGATCCCGGACTTGCGTAAATCGGCCTCCAGGGGCGTGGCGCAGAAGGCGTCCGGCACCTGCTTCTGGATCACCGCCTCAGCGCCCTGCGGCATGAACCGCTGCTGAAACTCCACCCCCGACTGCCCCGGCCAGAACACCGACTGCTCGCTGCGCGACAGGTGCTGCACATGGATCAGCGGCCGCGCGGTCTGGCGCCAGTAAGCCAGCAACTCGGCGATGCGCTCCTCGGCCTCGGGGTTGTTACGCCGCCCGAGCCTGGGGTGCAGGATGCCCTGTTGCTGATCGATCAGGATCAGCGCTGCATTGGTCTGAAGCTCCATGCTGACTTTTCTCGTGTCGGGTCATTGAATTCCACGCACTTCAACATCACCTCTCCAGACAGGCAAGCCGTCGAACGTAGACCGGACCACCGAATACCACTGTTGGCTATCCGTAACAGAATGTCCTTCGTTTACCTGGAGAGTCCCATGATCGACCTGTATTACTGGACCACCCCCAACGGCCACAAGATTTCCCTGTTCCTCGAGGAAACCGGCCTGCCCTACAGCGTGCACCCGGTCAACATTGGCCAGGGCGAGCAGTTCAAGCCCGAGTTCCTGAAGATCGCGCCGAACAACCGGATCCCCGCCATCGTCGATCATCAGCCTGCCGATGGCGGTGCGCCGCTGTCGCTGTTCGAGTCCGGGGCGATTCTGCTGTACCTGGCGGAAAAGACCGGGCAGTTCCTGCCCAAGGACCTGCGTGGACGCCAGGAAGCCTTGCAGTGGCTGTTCTGGCAGATGGGCGGCCTGGGACCGATGGCCGGGCAGAACCACCATTTCAGCCAGTTCGCCCCGGAGAAAATCCCTTACGCGATCAAACGCTACGTCGATGAAACCGCGCGCTTGTACGGGGTGCTGGACCGACGCCTGGCGGACCGCGATTTCGTCGCCGGCAGCGAATACAGCATCGCCGACATGGCGATCTATCCGTGGATCGTCTCCCACAAGTGGCAAAGCCAGAATCTGGAAGACTTCCCCAACCTGCACCGCTGGTTCAACCGCATCCTCGATCGCCCCGCGACCGCGCGCGCCTATGCCATCGCCGCCCGGATCAACCCACCCAAATCCTGAGGCCCGATAGTCCACTGCCGGCCGGCAAACAGCGGTGGCTGCTCTGTTCCGGGCAACTACCGAACGGCCGGCGCGGGCTATTTATCCGGCAACGCAGAAATACTCTCAGCCCCCGCTTGCGCGGCACTCGCCTGCTCACTAACGTAGCGCCTTTATCGACGCTACCCCCCCGCAGGAGCTTTGCCATGGCCTCGCCAGCCTTCTCACATTTTCTTCCCCGGTTCGGCGTTGCCGCGGCAGTGGCCGGCGTTCTCAGCCTGGCCGGTTGCCAGTCATGGAACACCCAGGACAGCCTGCCGCCGACCTCCGGCGTGCAACCGCTCAAGGGCCTGGCCCAGAACGTTTCGGTCCGGCGCAATGCCATGGGCATGCCGCTGATCGAAAGCAGCACCTTCCACGATGCGCTGTTCGCCCTGGGTTACGTGCACGCCAGCGACCGGATCAACCAGATGGTGACCCTGCGCCTGCTGGCCCAGGGCCGGCTGGCCGAGATGTCCGGTGCCGACGTTCTGGACATCGACCGCTACATGCGCGCGGTCAACCTGAAGAACAGTGCCGGCGAGCTGTACAAAGCCTCGTCCCCGAGGATCAAGCGCTTCTTCGAGGTCTACGCCCGCGGGGTCAACGCCTACCTGTTCCGCTACCGCGACAAGCTGCCGCCAGACCTGGCCGCCACCGGCTACAAGCCCGAATACTGGAAACCGGAAGATTCGGCGCTGATCTTTTGCCTGCTGAACTTCAGCCAGTCGGCCAACCTGCCGGAAGAAATCAACGCCCTGGTGCTGGCGCAGAAAGTTGGCGCCGACAAGCTCGCCTGGCTGACCCCGAGCTACCCGGACGAAGCGCTGCCGCTGGCCGAGAGCGACAAGCTCAAGGGCCTCAATCTGAATGTCCCGGGTTTGAGCGAAATCAGTGCCGCCGCCGGCAAGCTTGGCGAACTCAACCCGCTGAGCATCGCCGGCGCCAGCAACTGGGCCATCGCTCCCCAGCGCAGCCGCAGCGGCAAAAGCCTGCTGGCCGCCGACAGCCACTCGCCGGCATGGAACCTGGTGCAGATCCGCGCGCCCAAGTACCAGGCCGCGGGCGCCTCGATCGCCGGCCTGCCGATGATCATCCAGGGCTTCAACGGCAAGGTGGCCTGGAGCATGACCTCGGTCGCCGGTGACAACCAGGACCTGTTCCTGGAAAAACTCAAGCGCCAGGGCAATGCGCTGTATTACGAAGCCAATGGCAAATGGCTGCCGGCCGTGGTGCGCAACGAAACCTACTTCGTCAAAGGCCAGCGGCCGATTCGCGAGGTGGTCTATGAAACCCGTCACGGCGCCCTGCTCAACAGCGCCAGCAACCTGAGCGGCGGCTACGGCCTGGCCCTGCAACAGCCGGACCTCAAGGACGATAAGAGCCTGGACGCGTTTTTCGACCTGTCGCGGGCGCAGAACGTGGAGCGAGCCTCCGACGCCAGCCGCGAGATCCGCGCTATCGGCCTGAACATGCTGTTCGCCGATGCCAGCCATATCGGCTGGCAGGTCACCGGCCGCTTCCCCAACCGCCGTGAAGGCGAAGGCCTGCTGCCGTCGCCGGGCTGGGAAGGCCGTTACGACTGGGACGGCTATGCCGACCCGATGCTCCACCCCTATGACCAGGACCCGGCCCAGGGCTGGCTGGGCACCGCCAACCAGCGGATCATCCCCCACGGCTATGGCATGCAGCTGTCCAACTCCTGGTACTACCCCGAGCGTGGCGAACGCCTGGCCGAGTTGGCCGGCAGCGGCAAGCACGACGGCCGCAGCATGATCGCCATGCAGTACGACCAGACCACCCCCTTCGCCGCCAAGCTGAAGAAGATGTTCGAAGCCCCCGGCATGGCGCAGCCCCTGAAGAAAGCCATCGACGCCCTGCCCGAAGCCGAGCGCAGCAAGGCCCGCGAGGCCTACAGCCGCCTGATGGCGTTCGACGGCAAACTCAGCCCGGTATCGGCCGATGCGGCGATCTATGAGCTGTTCCTGCAGGAAAGCGCCCGGCAGATCTTCCTCGACAAACTGGGTTCGGAATCCAGCCCGGCCTGGAAGGCCCTGGTGGCCAACAGCGCGCTGTCCTACTCGGCCCAGGCCGACCATTTGCTGGGCCAGGAAGACAGCCCGTTCTGGGATGACAGCCGCACCCCACAGAAAGAAGACAAGCCGGCGATCCTCGCCCGCAGCCTGGCCGCCGCCATCAGCGCCGGTGAAAGCCAGCTGGGTGGCGACCGCAGGGCCTGGCAGTGGGGCAAGCTGCACAGCTACCACTGGAAGAACGCCAATGGCCAGGTCGTTCGCGGGCCGCTGCAGGCCGGTGGCGATCACAGCACCCTGAACAGCTCGCCGTACCGCTGGGGCCAGGACTTCACGGTGACCGAGGCGCCGGCGCTACGGTTGATCGTCGATTTCGGCCAGAGCGAACCGCTGAGCGTCATCAACAGCAGCGGCCAGTCGGGCAACCCGGCCAGCCCGAACTACCTGAATGGCATCGACGCCTGGCTCAAGGGCCAGTACCTGAGCTTGCCGCTGCAACCGCAGAACTTCGACCGCCTCTACGGCAAGACCCGCCTGACCCTGGCGCCAGGCAAGTAACACCGGCCAGCCCGCCCCTCTCCACAAGGGGCGGGCTTGAGCCCGGTAACGCTTCACTCCCCTCGCCGATCCAGGCCTGCCACGCTCCCGGCAGCCGCGCCCTTTCCTGCGCGAAATCGCCCACGCGCCCTATTGATGCAAGGCTTCCCACACGCTCTTTTTTGGGGCGCGGCCGACGCACGGCAGGCTCTGGCACCACCTTTTAAAACAGTTGTTCGGGACTCTGGTTCGGAAATTGCTACTTTCATTAAGTCTGACGCGTTGCAGTAACAGTACTAATGCGCCACAAGCGCTCATATTGGTTTTTAGGGATTTAATAATGAAAAAAGCATTGCTGACCCTTTCTGCACTGGCTCTCTGCATGGCCGCCGGTTCCGCGCTGGCCAAGGAATACAAGGAACTGCGCTTCGGCGTTGACCCGTCCTACGCACCTTTTGAATCCAAGGCCGCCGATGGCAGCCTGGTCGGCTTCGACATCGATCTGGGCAATGCCATCTGTGCCGAACTGAAGGTCAAGTGCAAATGGGTCGAAAGCGACTTCGACGGCATGATCCCGGGCCTCAAAGCCAATAAATTCGACGGCGTGATCTCGTCCATGACCGTCACTCCGGCCCGCGAGAAAGTCATCGACTTCTCCAACGAACTGTTCTCCGGCCCGACTTCCTTCGTGTTCAAGAAAGGTTCCGGCCTGACCGAAGACACCGCATCGCTCAAGGGCAAAACCGTCGGCTACGAGCAGGGCACTATCCAGGAAGCCTACGCCAAGGCCGTGCTGGACAAGGCCGGGGTGAAGACCCAGGCCTACCAGAACCAGGACCAGGTGTATGCCGACCTGATTTCCGGGCGCCTCGATGCGTCGATCCAGGACATGCTGCAAGCCGAACTGGGCTTCCTGAAGTCGCCACAGGGCGCCGACTACGAGGTGAGCAAACCGGTGGACAGCCCGCTGCTGCCGTCCAAGACAGCTATCGGTATCTCCAAAGGTAACAAAGAGCTCAAGGCCCTTCTGGATAAAGGTATCAAAGCGTTACACGACGATGGCACCTACGCCACCATTCAGAAAAAGCACTTTGGCGATCTGAATCTCTACAGCGGTAAATAAGGTCCTGGCGCCCATCCTCGATGGGCGCCTTTTTTATCGCCACAGGTCTCTGATTTATGTTCGAAGAACTTCTGCAAACCCTTGGGCTTTCCGCCTTCAGCCTCAAGGGGTTCGGTCCGTTGTTGCTGGAAGGCACCTGGATGACCATCAAACTCTCGGTATTGTCGCTGTTACTCAGCGTCCTGCTCGGCCTGCTCGGCGCCAGCGCCAAACTCTCGCAGCTGGGCCTGCTGCGCCTGCCCGCCCAGCTCTACACCACGCTGATCCGCGGCGTACCGGACCTGGTGCTGATGCTGCTGATTTTCTACAGCCTGCAAACCTGGCTGACCACCTTCACCAACTTCATGGAATGGGAATACATCGAGATCGACCCGTTCAGCGCCGGGGTCATCACCCTGGGCTTCATTTATGGGGCGTACTTCACCGAAACCTTCCGTGGCGCCATCCTCGCCGTGCCGCGCGGGCAGATCGAAGCCGCCACCGCCTACGGCCTCAAGCGTGGCCAGCGTTTTCGCTTCGTGGTGTTTCCACAGATGATGCGTTTTGCCCTGCCGGGTATCGGCAATAACTGGATGGTGATGCTCAAGGCCACCGCGCTGGTGTCGATCATCGGCCTGGCCGACCTGGTCAAGGCGGCCCAGGATGCCGGCAAGAGCACCTACCAGCTGTTCTACTTCCTGGTACTGGCGGCCTTGATCTACCTGGTCATCACCAGCGCCTCCAACATTGTCCTGCGCTGGCTCGAACGCCGTTATGCCGCGGGCTCGCGGGAGGCGGTGCGATGATCGAGCTCCTGCAGGAATACTGGAGACCCTTCCTCTACAGCGACGGCTACAACGTCACCGGCCTGGCGATGACCATGTGGCTGCTCAGCGCCTCGATCTTCATCGGTTTCCTGGTGTCGATCCCGCTGTCCATCGCCCGGGTCTCGCCCAAGCTCTACCTACGCTGGCCGGTGCAGTTCTACACCTACCTGTTTCGCGGCACGCCGCTCTATATCCAGCTGCTGATCTGCTACACCGGGATCTACAGCATCGCCGCGGTCCGTGCCCAGCCCATGCTCGATGCGTTCTTTCGCGACGCGATGAACTGCACCATCCTCGCCTTCGCCCTGAACACCTGCGCCTACACCACGGAGATTTTCGCCGGGGCGATCCGCAGCATGGCCCATGGCGAGGTCGAGGCGGCCAAGGCCTACGGCCTCAGCGGCTGGAAACTGTACGCCTACGTGATCATGCCCTCGGCCCTGCGCCGCTCGTTGCCCTACTACAGCAACGAAGTGATCCTGATGCTGCACTCGACCACCGTGGCCTTCACCGCGACCATCCCGGATGTGCTGAAAGTCGCCCGCGACGCCAACTCGGCAACCTTCATGACCTTCGAGTCCTTCGGCATCGCCGCGCTGATCTACCTCACCGTGACCTTCGCGCTGGTCGGCCTGTTCCGTCTCGCCGAACGCCGCTGGCTGGCCTTCCTCGGGCCGACCCACTAGAACAAGGCAAATCATCATCCATGCGCCAACAGACTCATGATCTGCTCGCCCCGGTGCCGGGGACCTCGCGCCAGATCCACAGCTTTCACTTCGGCCCCGAGCGGGCCGAAGGCAAGATCTACATCCAGTCGTCGCTGCACGCCGATGAACTGCCGGGCATGCTCGTGGCCTGGCACCTCAAGGCGCGCCTGGCGGAACTGGAGGCCCAGGGCCGCCTGCGCAGCGAAATCGTCCTGGTGCCGGTGGCCAACCCGGCCGGCCTGGAACAGGTGTTGATGGACGTGCCGCTGGGCCGCTACGAGCTGGAAAGCGGGCAGAACTTCAACCGCTGGTTCCTCGACCTCGGCGAAGAAGTCGGCAACGACATCGAAGGCCAACTGGGCGACGACCCACGGCACAACCGCGAAATCATCCGCGCCAGCCTGCGCGACGCCCTGGCCCGGCAGACCGCCGGCACTCAGTTGCAGTCCCAGCGCCTGGCCTTGCAGCGCCTGGCCTGCGACGCGGACATGGTGCTGGACCTGCACTGCGATTTCGAAGCCGTAACCCATCTGTACACCACGCCCGAGGCCTGGCCGCAGGTCGAGCCGCTGGCCCGCTATATCGGCTCGCAAGCCAGCCTGCTGGCCACCGACTCCGGCGGCCAGTCGTTCGACGAATGCTTCACCCTGCTCTGGTGGCAATTGCAGCAGCGTTTCGGCGAGCGCTTCGCCATTCCCCTGGGCAGCTTCTCGGTCACCGTCGAGCTGCGCGGCCAGGGCGACGTCAACCACAACCTGGCCAGCCGGGATTGCCAGGCCATACTGGATTACCTGGGCCATTTCGGCGCCATCGCCGGCGAGGCTCCGCCCCTGCCCGATCTGCCCTACCCGGCCACCCCGCTGGCCGGCGTGGAGCCGGTGGCCACGCCCGTGGGCGGCCTGCTGGTGTTCACCGCCCTGCCCGGGGAGTACCTGGAAGCCGGGCAACAGGTGGCCGAAGTCATCGACCCGATCAACGATCGCGTCACCCCCGTTCATTGCAGCTGCGCCGGCCTGCTCTACGCCCGCTCGCTGCGCCGCATGGCCACGGCCGGCATGGTGATCGCCCATGTCGCCGGCCGCGAAGCCTATCGCAGCGGCTACCTACTTTCGCCTTGAGGATGCATGCCCCATGTACAAACTGACCATTGAAGGCCTGCATAAATGCTACGGCGACAATGAAGTGCTCAAAGGTGTTTCGCTCAAGGCGAAGACCGGCGACGTGATCAGCCTGATCGGCGCCAGCGGCTCGGGTAAAAGTACCTTTCTGCGCTGCATCAACTTCCTGGAAACCCCGGACGACGGCGCCATGAGCCTGGACGGCCAGCCGATCCGCATGGTCAAGGACCGCCACGGCATGCACGTGGCCGACGCCGACGAACTGCAGCGGATTCGCACGCGCCTGGCCATGGTGTTCCAGCATTTCAACCTGTGGAGCCACATGACGGTGCTGGAGAACATCACCATGGCCCCGCGCCGGGTGCTGGGCGTCAGCAAGAAGGACGCCGAGGAGCGCGCCCGGCGCTACCTGGACAAGGTCGGCCTGCTCCCCCGGGTGGCCGACCAGTACCCGGCCTTTCTCTCCGGTGGCCAGCAACAGCGGGTGGCGATTGCCCGGGCGTTGGCGATGGAGCCGGAAGTGATGCTGTTCGACGAACCCACCTCGGCCCTCGACCCGGAACTGGTGGGCGAAGTGCTCAAGGTGATCCAGGGCCTGGCCGAGGAAGGCCGGACCATGATCATGGTCACCCATGAAATGAGTTTCGCCCGCAAGGTGTCGAGCCAGGTGTTGTTCCTGCACAAGGGCCTGGTGGAAGAGGAAGGCGCGCCGGAAGAGGTGCTGGGCAATCCGAAGAGCGAGCGCTTGCAGCAGTTCCTCAGCGGCAACCTGAAGTAAGCCCTATGGATAAAGGCCAGCCCGCCGGAACTTCGATGAGGTTCGGCGGGCTGGCCTTTTTCTGAGGGTGGCGTCAATCAGGCGACAGGAGCGGGAGGCGGCTCGTCCGGCAAGGTCGGCTCGCCTGGTTCGTTCGGCTCGGCGGGTTGCGGGGTATCCGGGTCGGGCTGACCGGGAATGCCGCCTGCCACACTGGGGTGCGCCAGCAGTGACCAGGCCAGGACGCCGACCTGATTGGGCTCAAGTCTGGCAAGTGTGGCGCTTATAAGCGGATCGATCTTCATGGGGCACTCCTGAGCTAAGCACGGTCCGCTGTGCGCAAACCGGGGCAGTCCTCTGGTTAGAGTATCTGCCCGCTGAGGAATTCCCGCTATTCGTCAGACGACGGAGTCAGGTACGCGGCAGGGTCACGCCACGCTGGCCCTGGTACTTGCCGCCACGGTCCTTGTAGGACACTTCGCACTCTTCGTCGGACTCCAGGAACAGCATCTGCGCCACGCCTTCGTTGGCGTAGATCTTCGCCGGCAAGGTGGTGGTGTTGGAGAATTCCAGGGTCACATGGCCTTCCCACTCAGGCTCGAGAGGGGTGACGTTGACGATGATGCCGCAACGGGCGTAGGTGCTTTTACCCAGGCAGATGGTCAGCACGTTGCGCGGAATGCGGAAGTACTCGACGGTGCGGGCCAGGGCGAAGGAGTTGGGTGGAATGATGCACACGTCGCTCTTGATGTCGACGAAGCTGCCGGCGTCGAAGTTTTTCGGATCGACGGTGGCCGAATTGATGTTGGTGAACACCTTGAACTCATCGGCGCAACGCACATCGTAGCCGTAGCTCGAGACACCGAAGGAAATCAGCCGATCCGAGCCTTCGCCACGCATCTGGCGCTCCACGAAAGGTTCGATCATGCCGTGCTCTTGCGCCATGCGGCGAATCCACTTGTCCGATTTGATGCTCATGGCGGGTGTCCTGAAATAGCGAGGTGGAAAAAATCTGTCCGGCATCTTACCGGGGTGCGCCTGCGGGTTCAAAGTCTGCACCGCTTTTCTCGCTGAAAGCCGCAATACTTGCGGGCTGGAGGCTATGTACGGCACCGCCAGTCACTAAAAGCGCGAATCCTTGGCAAAGAACATTGGCAGGTTCCGGAAAAAGGGTTAAGGTGGCGCCACTGTGCTGCTTGTGTCACTGAGAATCTCTACACGATGTTGAATTTCGATCCAACCATCTCCAAGAATTTTTCCTGCTCTTTGCACTCAGTCTCGGCCAGGGCTTTTCCTGAGTCGCAGTTAACTTTGTCCAAGGAGATACACCATGTCTAATCGCCAAACCGGTACCGTTAAGTGGTTCAACGATGAAAAAGGCTTCGGCTTCATCACTCCACAATCCGGTGACGACCTGTTCGTACACTTCAAAGCTATCCAATCCGACGGCTTCAAAAGCCTGAAAGAAGGCCAACAGGTTTCTTTCATCGCTACCCGCGGTCAGAAAGGCATGCAAGCTGAAGAAGTTCAAGTTATCTAACTTGTACTGAAACAGTAAAAAGCCCCGCCCTCAAAGCGGGGCTTTTTTGTGCCCGGATGTTTTTGCTTAATGGCACCCACGCTATATGATCCGCCCCCTCGGACAATCATATGGAAATAGCAGGATGCCGTTCAGACACTGGAAGTTGTTGAGCGCAGCGGTGCTCACACTCGCCCTCCCTCTCGCACTCAACGCCACACCTCGCCCCGACCATCCAACGGTCATCGTCGGCATGGACAGCAACACCAGCTACATTGCCAAGGACTCGACACAACAACCCGAGTTGCGGCGCGCAGTGCTGCTGGAGCTTTCCAGCGCCCATCGTTGCGGCAGCAACGAGGTTTACCTCACGCCGGAATCCTCAGGCATCCCCGCGGAGTCGTTCGGCCAGGTCCTGGAAGAAATCCAGCAGTTGATCGATGACCAGACCCCACTTTTGCTGACACTTTCAGACTGCGACGGAAAACGAGCCTTTTTCGAAAAAGTGCGGCCCTGCACCGCCCAGGAGTGCGCTGAACTGACAGCCTCCCTGGTCGACGGCAAGCTCTACCTCGACGAACACTATGCGCCGACAGGCCAAGGCCAGGCCTCGTATTTCCTGACGATGCCGATGAGCTACGACGACCGGCAAAAGGCCTGGAACGCAAAAATCTTCTACGTCGAGTCAGGCACCCTGCGCCGGGACTATTTCGTCAGCGCCGAGGACTTCGTTTCGGGCAAGGCTGTTCACGCCTCGAAAACCTACTACCCGGACGGACAGGTCCGCCACAGCGTTGGTTATGACCTCAATGGCAAACGCCAGGGCGAGGCGCTGACCTACTCCGAGAGCGGTGTCGTGGTTAAACGCTCGAACTATCGGGACGGTCTCCTCGAGGGCTGGCAGAGCACTTATCACGACAATGGCAAAGTCGCCGACTCCTACAACTGGCGCCAGGGCAAACGCGTCGACGGCGAATACCTGGAGTACGACGAGAACGGCAAGCGGGTCGGGCGCATCAGCTACCGTACAGATCTGCCGGACGGCCCAGCTATCAGCTACTACCCGGATGGCCAGATCAAAGACAGCGGACAGTTCGTTGCCGGCAAGAAAGTCGGCCCGAGCCTGTCCTACTACCCTGACGGCACCCTGGAAAGCACAGTCGATTTCGTCGACAACCAGCCCGTGGGCTGGCAAATCCAGTACCACCCCAACGGCAAGGTAAAGCAGAAACAATTCAACGACGAACACGGCACCCAGCGCAGTTATGCCCTCTGGAACGAACAGGGCGCGCAAACCCTCCAGTGGCAATGGGATGAACAGCATCGCGAGCAGGGCGACTTCAAGGCGTGGTACGACAACGGCCAGCTCAAGGATCACAAGATCTACAAGGACGCGAAACTCGAAGGCCCTGCCGTTACCTGGTACGAAAACGGTCAGATGGAATCATCTACGGATTACCTGGATGGCAAAGAGCATGGCTGGATGCGCCTCTGGAACCAGGACGGCAGCCTGCAGAGCGAATGCCAGTACCAGACAGGCGCCCGTCAAGGCGCATGCAGTTGAGCCGGGCATGACACAGCGCTATTGAGACAGCACTTGCGCTGCCAAACAAAAAAGTCCCGCCGGTGCAAACCGCGGGACTTCTTCATTTCAGGGCCTGTGAGCTTACCAGGCGACGCCAAACCCCGCGGTGTAACGGGTCTTGTTGAGATCGCTCTCCTTGGTGCCACTGATGATGTCCCGTTCGGCCTTGAGGTTGAGCGACGCCCACTCCGTGACCTTGTAGCGCAGGCCGATTTCGGCATCCAGGGCGTAATCGGCAATATTGGACAGCGGCCTGCCCACCTCGCCATTGGTAAACAGCTCGACCCGCTTGCCAATCAGGTAACGGTTGTAGTCCCACTTCATGGCCAGGGAATAGAAGTTGTCTTTGCCGCCATCCTTGTACTCGTAGTCGGTGCGGTTGAGCAGCGAACCCAGGGAGAACGCCCCCAGTTCGTTATCCCAGAACTGGTAACCCGGGCCGGTACCCACCACACGCTGGCGGGCCAGATCCTCGACCTTGTCACGCTTGTAGTTCAGCCGCCCTTGCCAGAACCACTTATCGGTGAGGAAGCGGTCCAGCGCGTATTCGGCGCGCCAGTTGTCGGTGGTGACGACATCGTTCTGGAATTCGCGGTTGTACTCGCCTTCCGCCGTGTGTCGCCATTTGCCGTGGCGCGCCGAGGTCTTGAAGTCGATGTCGTAGTCGTCGGTGTCCTTTTCCGCCCGCTGATAGTCCAGCGCCATGTCGACATTGCCCTTCCACACCAGATCCTCGACCACTGGCTTGGGCTTCATGATCTGCTGGATGCTCGCCAGTTCGACGGTCTTCGGCGTCTCTCCATTGGCCAGGGTAACCTTGCCGTCTTCCGCCGCGTGCAGGGACTTGGCCTTCTCGCCGGTGTAGGCATCCTGCTTGACCAGCAGCTCCTGATCGCTCTCCAGCGTCTTGACCTGCTTCCAGTCGATCGGGATGGCCCCGGCATACTCGGTCTGGATCAGTAACTTGCCACCATCGAACACGTTGATCTTGCCGGTCAGACGGTCACCGTTCTTCAACCAGACGGTATCGGCGAGTAAAGGTGTGGAGGTACTGAAAACGGCAAGGCACAACAGGGTTCTGGACAACATAAACAGATACAGGACTCGAGTTTGCGAAAAAAACCGGCATTATCCACATGAATAAAACCTCAGGTAGGGACTGACTCGACTATCTATAGTGAGTTCAATCCTCAACGGTTAATAAACCCTTTGTCCTACAGACGGTTTACAGGCCTGCATCAGGAAACCCGAACGTGATCGAACCGCTCGACACCGACCAAAGCCCCGCCGAAATCCGACGCACGGCGCTCTATCTGACCCTGGCCCAGGTCCCGGAAGGCAAGGTAGTCAGCTATGGACAACTGGCGGAAATGGCGGGCCTGGGTCGCGCCGCACGCTGGGTGGGACGTACCCTCAGCCGGTTGCCCGCCGACACTACCCTGCCCTGGCACCGTGTACTGGGCGCGGGCGGGCGCATCAGCCTGCCCGTGGGCAGTGCATCGGGCGACGAACAGCGCGCGCGACTGCGTATGGAAGGTGTCTCGATCCTGAACAATCGTGTGGATATTCGGCGCCATGGCTGGCGTCCGGTAGAGCACAGCGGTTAGAGTGCGCGCTTTGTTTCCGTAATTCTTGAGGCAGACTCCAGCCCATGCCCCGTAAAACCTGGCGCGCCGCGCTCGCCGCCTATGCCAGCCCCTCGACGCTCGTGCTGTTGCTGCTTGGTTTCGCCGCCGGCCTGCCCTACATGCTGGTGTTTTCGACACTTTCAGTCTGGTTGCGCGAAGCCGGTGTGGCCCGCGAGACCATTGGCTACGCCAGCCTGATCGGCCTGGCCTACGCCTTCAAATGGGTCTGGTCGCCCTTGCTCGACCAATGGCGCCTGCCCCTGCTGGGCAAACTCGGACGCCGCCGCTCCTGGCTGGTCCTGTCGCAATCGCTGGTGCTGCTCGGGCTGATCGGCATGGGTTTCTGCGATCCGCAAAAGCACCTGTCCTGGCTGATCGCCATTGCCGTTATCGTCGCCTTTGCCTCGGCCACCCAGGACATCGCGGTGGACGCCTACCGCCTGGAAATCGCCGAAGACAGCCGCCAGGCTGCCCTGGCCGCCGCCTATATGTCCGGCTACCGCGTCGCCGCCCTGCTGGCCACCGCTGGCGCCCTGTTCTTTGCCGAAGGTTTCGGCTCCACCGGTTTCAGCTACAAGCACTCGGCCTGGACCGGCACCTATGTGCTGTTCGGCGTGCTGATGATCCCGGCCCTGCTGACCACCCTGTTCATGCGCGAACCGCCGGTGCCGCTGCGCACCCAGCTGTCGGCCGGGCGCTACAGCTTCTTGCACCAGTTGGTGTCGGTATTCGTGCTGATCGTGCTGCTGGTGTCCGTGCCGGCGATGTTCACCCAGCTGTACAACACCGACTTCGCCAGCGTGCTGTTCGAAGGTGTCAGCCTGCTGGACCTGCTGCTGGAAGACCGGGCGTTCCTGCGCGCCATTCTCTACACCATTCTGACCGCGCTGTGCCTGTCGGCCATGGGTCGCCGCGGCCTGGCCCCGGTGCTGACGCCGGTCAACGACTTCATCCTGCGCTACCGCTGGCAAGCCCTGCTGCTGCTGGGCCTGATCGCTACCTACCGGATGTCGGACACAGTGATGGGCGTGATGGCCAACGTGTTCTACATCGACCAGGGCTTCACCAAGGACCAGATCGCTAGCGTCAGCAAGATTTTCGGCCTGATCATGACCCTGGTCGGCGCCGGCATGGGCGGCCTGCTGATCGTGCGCTTCGGCATCCTGCCGATCCTGTTCATCGGCGGCGCCGCCTCGGCCGCGACCAACCTGCTGTTCCTGATGCTGGCCGACATGGGCCCCAACCTGCAGATGCTGGTGGTGACCATTTCCCTGGACAACTTCAGCTCGGGCCTGGCCACCTCGGCCTTCGTCGCCTACCTGTCGAGCCTGACCAACCTGAAGTTCTCGGCGACCCAGTACGCCCTGCTCAGCTCGATCATGCTGCTGTTGCCGCGCCTGATCGGCGGTTATTCGGGGGTCATGGTGGAAAAGTTCGGCTATCACGACTTCTTCCTGATCACCGCTCTGCTCGGCGTGCCGACCCTGATCCTGATCGCCCTGCACTGGTTCCAGGAAAGCCGCCGCGCCGAACCGCCGCAAGCGCCCGAAGCCACGCCACCCGCGCCTCCACCCGCTACTGCGATCAGCGAAGAACCCTAGGAAACCCCGGGGCATACCGGCATTCATCCGGCGCCCCGACCTCCCCCGGCCGCAATCCTGTACGCCAACGGTTCTCGCCCGTACAATGCTTCGTCATTTCTAGTCTTCAGCAACCGACAACGGCCTACCATGCGCACCAGTCAATTTTTGCTCGCCACACAGAAAGAAACGCCTTCCGATGCGGTCGTAATCAGCCATCAGCTGATGCTGCGCGCCGGCATGATCCGCAAACTGGCCTCGGGCCTGTACACCTGGCTCCCGATGGGCCTGCGGGTGATGCGCAAGGTCGAAGCCATCGTTCGTGAAGAAATGAACGCCGCCGGCTCGCTTGAAGTGTTGATGCCGAGCACCCAGCCGGCTGAACTGTGGCAGGAATCCGGTCGCTGGGAGGAGTACGGCCCTGAACTGCTGCGCTTCAAGGATCGCCACGGTCGCGACTTCTGCGCCGGCCCGACCCACGAAGAAGTGATCACCGATCTGGCCCGCAACGAGCTGAGCAGCTACAAGCAGCTGCCGATCAACCTGTACCAGATCCAGACCAAATTCCGCGATGAAATCCGTCCACGCTTCGGCCTGATGCGCGGTCGCGAGTTCATCATGAAGGACGCCTACTCCTTCCACGCCGACCAGGCATCGCTGCAGATCACCTATGACCGCATGCACCAGGCCTACTGCAACGTGTTCACCCGCCTGGGCCTGAAATTCCGTCCGGTCGAAGCCGACAACGGCTCCATCGGCGGCGCCGGCTCCCACGAATTCCACGTACTGGCCGAGTCCGGCGAAGACGACATCGTTTTCAGCAACGGCTCTGACTACGCGGCGAACATCGAGAAAGCCGAAGCCGTGCCACGGGAAACCTCGCGTCCGGCGCCGAGCGAAGAACTGCGCCTGGTCGACACCCCTGACGCGAAAACCATCGCGCAGCTGGTGGAAGGCTACAACCTGCCGATCGAAAAGACCGTCAAGACCCTGGTGGTGCACGCCGAGGAAGCCGGCAAGCTGATCGCCCTGATCATCCGTGGCGACCACGAGCTGAACGAAATCAAGGCCGCCAACCAGCCTGGCGTCGCCAGCCCGCTGGTCATGGCTTCGGAAGCCGAACTGCGTGACGCCATCGGCGCCGGCGCCGGCTCCCTGGGCCCGCTGAACCTGCCGCTGCCAATCATCGTCGACCGTTCCGTGGCCCTGATGAGCGACTTCGGTATCGGCGCGAACGTCGACGACAAGCACTATTTCGGCTTCAACTGGGAACGCGACATGCCGGTCCCAACCGTGGCCGACCTGCGCAACGTCGTCTCCGGCGACCCGAGCCCGGACGGCAAGGGCACCCTGGAAATCAAGCGCGGCATCGAAGTCGGGCACATCTTCCAGCTGGGCAACAAGTACAGCAAGGCGATGAAGTGCGAAGTGCTGGGCGAGAACGGCAAGCCGGTCACCCTGGAAATGGGCTGCTACGGCATCGGCGTGTCCCGCGTGGTGGCTGCGGCCATCGAGCAGAACAACGACGAGAACGGCATCATCTGGAGCGACGCCCTGGCCCCGTTCCAGATCGCCCTGGTACCGCTGCGCTATGAAACCGAGCAGGTTCGCGAAGCCACCGACAAGCTGTACGCGCAACTCACCGCCGCCGGCTTCGAAGTGCTGCTGGACGACCGCGACAAGAAGACCAGCCCGGGCATCAAGTTCGCGGACATGGAACTGATCGGCATTCCACACCGGATCGTGGTCAGCGACCGCGGCCTCGCCGAAGGCAACCTGGAATACAAGAGCCGTACCGAAGCCGAGGCGCAAGCGCTGCCAGTGGCTGACGTGCTGTCCTTCCTCCAAGCCCGTATCCGTCGCTGAAACCAGATAGAGAAGTCATGTTCAAGCGAAACACCTTAAACCTCGGTGGCGCCGCCTTGTGCGGCGCCCTGTTGCTCAGCGGCTGTGCCAACCAGATGTCGCAACGCAGCGAGCACGAGGAACGTGTCGAGCGCAAATTGCTCGATCACAGCCTGCAGATCGATGTCGGTGAGCCTAAGGTGCTTGAGCTGCCGCAACGCCGGGTACGCATCCACGAGCAGAAGACCTTCGAAGTCACCGAGTTCGAAGTCACGCGTCGCTACGATCGCTACACGCCCTATCAACCCTGGCGGGAGATCTACGAGATCCCGCTGGGCGCGGTAGCCGTGGTCGCCGGTATCGGCGCCAACGTGGTCAATGTGTTTGCCCTGGGCAACCTGCCGGACAGCGTCACCAAGGACTGGATCAGCTACGGCGTGGCCGGGCTCAACCCGTTCATGAACGTGCAGTCCCACGGCCGGGCGCAACAGAACCTGGCGGGGATCGATGAAGTCCAGCGCGACAAGCGCGTGGAGTATTCGAGCCTGCCCTGGAGCGAACGCCCGGTGCAGGTCAAGGCCGGCAAGGAAACCCATGAGCTGAGCACCGACCGCAACGGCATACTGCGCCTGAACCTGTTGGACAGCCCGTTTTCCGAGCAGGACCTGAACCACATCGGCAAGTTGCAGATCAGCGTCGCGGATGCCCAGGACGACGTGCATTCCGACTCGTCGCTGGCCATCAGCAACACCCTGCGCGGCAAGCTGCTGGAAGCGCACAACCTGATCTTCGACGACCTCGAGGATGACGAAGTGAGCCAGTGGGTGCACCGGGTCAAGCGTCTCTCCGAACTGGGTCTGGAAGAGGAAGCCAGCGAACTGGAGCAGAGCCTGATCGAGCTGACCCGCAACGATCCGGAGCTGCAAAGCGAGTTTCTCAAGTCGCTGACCAAGAACGCCGGCCGCCTGGTCGCCGATCCTGGCGCCCATTGACTTGGAACGGCTACAGGCTGGCACACCACACCTGTAGCCGCTGCCGAGCCCCGAGGCTGCGATCGGCCAACGGCCGTAAACCGGGCAACCTGTTCTTCCTGGTAAACCGCGCGCTCAGGCTCTGCGAGGACTGCGTCGGAATGCCGCCCACCTCGATCGCAGCCTCGGGGTTCGGCAGCGGCTACAGGGTGTTTGGGCTTTCAGGAAAGGCTGAACAACTCCAGCTGCTCATGCCCGCCACGCAAATCCTGCAAACGCACACCAATCCCCAATAGCCGCACCGGCCTGTCCCCGCGCTTGAACGCCTGGGTCAAAAGCTGCCGATAACTCTCCAGGTCCCGCCCTGCCCCTGCCTGTTCGAGCGTGGTCTGGGTAAAATCGTGAAACTTCACTTTGACGAACGGCTTGCCCGGACGGTAGCTGCTGTCGATTCGTTCGATCCGCCCGGCCAGGGTCTGCATCAGCTCCGGGAGTTTATCCAGGCAGCTCTGCAGATCGGGCAGATCGACGTCGTAGGTGTTTTCCACACTGATGGACTGCCGACGGCTGTCGTTCTGCACCGGCCGCTCATCGATGCCCCGGGCCAGGTTCCACAGGCGCTCGCCAAAACTGCCGAACTCGCGCACCAGCGCCAGCTTGCTCCATTCGCGCAACGTCTCGCAGTTGACGATGCCCAGGCGTCCCAACTTGTCGGCGGTGACCTTGCCCACGCCATGCAGCTTGTTCACCGGCAAGGCCGAAACAAAGTCCTCGACCTGGTCCGGGGTGATCACGAACAGGCCGTTGGGTTTTTTCCAGTCGCTGGCGATCTTGGCCAGGAATTTGTTCGGCGCCACCCCGGCCGACACCGTGATATGCAGCTGATTGGAGACCCGGCGGCGAATGTCCTGGGCGATACGGGTGGCGCTGCCGGCAAAGTTGGGGCTGTCGGAGACGTCCAGGTAGGCCTCATCCAGGGATAAAGGCTCGATGAGGTCGGTGTAGTCGCGAAAGATCGTATGAATCTCTTTCGACGCCTCCCGGTAGGCCTCCATGCGCGGCTTGACGATCAGCAGGTCGGGGCACAGCGTCAGCGCATGCCGCGAGGACATGGCCGAACGCACCCCAAAGGCACGGGCTTCATAGTTGCAGGTGGCGATCACCCCGCGTCGCTCCGCCGAGCCGCCCACCGCCATCGGCCTGCCGGCCAATTGCGGGTCGTCGCGCATTTCGATGGCGGCGTAGAAGCAATCGCAGTCGATGTGGATGATTTTGCGCTGCGTCATATAAAGGCAGAGTTCATGGAAGCAAGAGGTCGATCACGAAACAGGGCGACAGTATCTCACCGAGAACTGTATATAGCACCAGTAGTTTGATTTCTCCTGCCCGGCGCCAGAAAAATCGGAAGATGAATTTATTTCCTCAATCGGCCAGAGCCCTTCAATAGAGCTGAAAGCCTTGTGCAGCATGCCCCCGAGGCTGATTCAAAGGCTGCTTTTTCAAGCTAAGCGATTGAACGAGAACAGTTTTTTTCGCCTGATCGGTTGACAGACCGGCGATCCTCTGTAGAATGCCGCCACACAGACGCGGGATGGAGCAGTCTGGTAGCTCGTCGGGCTCATAACCCGAAGGTCGTCGGTTCAAATCCGGCTCCCGCAACCAAACATCAAAAAAGGCTACTCGAAAGAGTGGCCTTTTTTGTGCGCGCCGCTTTTATCGCCATGCCTTGCGCGATGTCGCGCAAAAAACAAAACCCTTTGCACCACCGGGACTTAACCCGCCTTGCGAGTCATTCAACACTTATTTGACTCAATGGATCATTAACGGTTGACACTCCAGCATTCGTCTGTAGAATGCCGCCACACAGACGCGGGATGGAGCAGCCTGGTAGCTCGTCGGGCTCATAACCCGAAGGTCGTCGGTTCAAATCCGGCTCCCGCAACCAAACATCAAAAAAGGCTACTCGAAAGAGTGGCCTTTTTTGTATCTGTCGGAAAAATCTTTTCGCAACAATGACCTGGCAATCTCCCGTGAACCGTCAGTCACCTCCCCCACTCTTTCCAACCCGCTATGCTCATTGCCAGGCTGCCGCTTGAAAACGCTGGCCGTCCGGGCTCGCAGGGCCATGGTGAGACGCGTTAATATTTGAAACTATTTTTTCTGCAGGGATTGGTAACTTGGCTGGATACCCCCATCCTGTCGCGCACAATCCACGAGGTGATTGATGCGCGCCAACTCGTCTGACTCACAAGACACCGATACCGTTACAACGAACCAACCGGTTGCGGCCACCCGCTTGCGCTGGCTGGAACTGTTGAGCAAATATCGCCAGCCGATCGGCATGGTCGTGACCCTGCTGCTGTTCGGCATAGCCCTGATTGCCTGTCGCCACCTGCTCAGCGAGCTGGATCTGTATGCCCTGCATGACTCGATCCTCGACGTGCCTAAACCGGCCCTGCTCGGCGCACTGGCCGCGACCGTGGTCGGCTTCGTCATCCTGCTCGGCTACGAATGGTCCGCCAGCCGCTACGCCGGGGTGAACCTGCCGCCGCGCACCCTGGCCCTGGGGGGCTTCACCGCCTTTGCCATCGGCAACGCCATCGGCCTGTCGCTGCTCTCCGGTGGCTCGGTGCGCTACCGACTCTATGCCCGGCATGGCGTGGGCGCTGGCGACGTCGCCCATATGACGCTGTTCGCCAGCCTGTCCCTGGGTTGCGCCCTGCCACCGCTCGCGGCCCTGGCGACCCTGAGCAACCTGCCCGCCGCGTCCGCCGCCCTGCGCCTCTCCGAAGGCCTGCTGGCCAGCATTGCCGGCGCCGTATTGCTGCTCTGCGCGATCCTGGTCATCGGTATCTACCGGCGCCGCCTGCCCGAACAGCCATTGCCGGACAACCTGCTGGTCAAGGCCGGGCGCCGCACCCTGCGCCTGCCAGGACGCCGCCTGACGCTCCTGCAACTGCTGATCACCGCCCTCGACGTCGCCGCCGCAGCCACCGTGCTGTATCTGCTGCTGCCCGAAGCACCGCCCTTCGGCGCCTTCCTGCTGGTCTACCTGCTGGCCCTGGCGGCCGGCGTGCTCAGCCATGTACCCGGCGGCGTCGGGGTGTTCGAAGCGATTCTGCTGGCCGCCTTCGCCGACAAGCTCGGCGCGGCGCCACTGGCCGCCGCCCTGCTGCTGTACCGGTTGATCTACGTGATCCTGCCGATGCTGGTGGCCTGCGTCCTGCTGCTGATCAATGAAGCCCAGCGCCTGTTCCAGACCCGTCAATCGCTGCGGGCGGCCTCGGGCCTGGCGGCGCCGATCCTCGCGGTACTGGTGTTCCTGTCCGGCGTGGTGCTGCTGTTTTCCGGCGTGACTCCGGAAATCGACACCCGCCTGCAACACATCGGTTTTCTGATCCCGCACCGCCTGGTGGATGCCTCGCACTTCGGCGCCAGCCTGGTCGGAGTGCTTTGCCTGCTGCTGGCCCAGGGCCTGCGCCGGCGCCTGTCCGCGGCCTGGATCCTCACCACCATCCTGCTGCTGGTCGGCGCGGTGCTCTCGCTGCTCAAGGGCTTCGACTGGGAAGAAGCCAGCCTGATGACCCTGACCGCCAGCCTGCTGGCGATCTTCCGGCGCTCCTTCTACCGGCCGAGCCGCCTCACCGAACTGCCGTTCTCGCCGCTGTACCTGGTGGCCAGCGTCTGTGTGCTGGGCGCGTCGATCTGGCTGCTGCTGTTCGCCTACCAGGACGTGCCCTACAGCCATCAGCTGTGGTGGCAGTTCACCCTCGACGCCGATGCCCCGCGGGGCCTGCGTTCGCTGCTGGGGGCCGCGGTACTGCTGGTGGTGGTGTCCCTGACCTGGCTGCTGCGCACCGCGCGCCCGGTGATTCACCTGCCCAATGGCGAGGAACTGGACCGCGCGGCGAAGATCCTCATGGCCTCGTCCCAGCCCGATGGCGGCCTGTCCCTGACCGGCGACAAGGCCCTGCTGTTCCACCCCAACGACGATGCCTTCCTCATGTATGCCCGGCGCGGCCGCAGCCTGGTGGCGCTGTACGACCCGATTGGCCCGACCCAGCAACGGGCCGAGATGATCTGGCAGTTCCGCGACCTGTGCGACGTCCACCATGCGCGTCCGGTGTTCTACCAGGTGCGCGCGGAAAACCTGCCGTACTACATGGACATCGGCCTGACCGCGATCAAGCTTGGCGAAGAGGCCCGGGTCGACCTGAATCGCTTTGACCTCGAAGCCAAGGGCAAGGAGATGAAGGACCTGCGCTACACCTGGAACCGTGGCACCCGGGACGGCCTGTCGCTGGAAATCCATGAGGCCGGGCACGCGCCGATGGACGAACTGAAAGTCATTTCCGATGCCTGGCTGACCGGCAAGAATGTCCGCGAGAAAGGCTTCTCCCTCGGACGTTTCAGCGAGGACTACCTCAAGCATTTCCGTATCGCGATCATTCGTTTTGAAGGACGTCCGGTGGCCTTCGCCAACCTGCTCGAGACCTACAGCCATGACCTGGCCAGCCTCGACCTGATGCGCGCCCATCCGGAGGCTCCCAAGCTGACCATGGAATTCATGATGGTCGGCCTGATCCAGCATTATAAAAACCATGGGTATGCCCGCTTCAGTCTGGGCATGGTGCCGTTGTCGGGCCTGCAACCCCGGCGTGGCGCGCCACTGACCCAGCGCCTTGGATCGATGGTTTTCCGTCGGGGTGAGCAGCTGTACAACTTCCAAGGGTTGCGCCGTTTCAAAGACAAATTCCAGCCTGACTGGGAACCTCGTTACATGGCCGTGCCCGCCGGACTGGATCCGCTGGTGGCACTGGCCGATACCGCCGCCCTGATTGCGGGCGGCCTGACTGGATTGGTGAAACGCTGATGATTCAACGCTCCTGGCGGTATGTATTAGCCACTCTGGTGGTGTTTGCCCTGATAGCGGGAGGCGGCTACTGGTACTGGAATCGTCCAGCGCCACAACCGACCCTGGAACACCTGGCCCAGACCGATGGCTCGACCCTGACCCGCGTCACCCCGGCCGCCCAGGCCAAGGCCCGGGTCGCTGTGGCCGTCCTCGCCGACGAAGCCCTGACCGATACCCAACTCCTGGCCCTGAGCCGCGGCGGCGCGGCGCAGATCGTCCAGGTGATCCTGCCCAAGGACGATTGCAAGCTGCAGGAACAAGCCCTGCAGAACGCCCTTGGCCAACTCAAGGGCCCGGCGACCCTGGTCAGCGGCATCGGCCCTGGCGCCGCCCTGGCCTGGCGCTGGATCGCCACCCAGAACGATGACAAGGCCCAGGCCGTGTCGGTGGGCTTCACCATTAACCCGGCTCCAGGTTGCACCGACCCACTGCCCAAGACCCTGGCCCACGGCCACTGGCTGGTGGCCTGGAACGACAACCCGGATGACGAAAGCGCCGGCTTCGTGCGTGACACCCCCAATGCCACCACCAGCATCAGCGACTACGACATTCACCTGCCCCAGGTGCTGAACAACGAGTTGCGCAAGCTGCTGGTGGGCTCGGACAACGGCGGCCTGAACATCCCGGTGGTCGAAGTACCGGCCGGCCAGGCCAAGGACACCGTGACCCTGTTCCTCTCCGGCGACGGCGGCTGGCGCGACCTGGACCGCGACGTGGCCGGCGAGATGGCCAAGATCGGCTACCCGGTGGTCGGCATCGACACCCTGCGCTACTACTGGCAGCACAAGACCCCGGAACAGAGCGCCACCGACCTGACCGAACTGATGCAGCACTACCGGCAGAAATGGGGCACCAAGCGCTTCGTGCTGACCGGCTATTCGTTCGGCGCCGATGTCTTGCCGGCCATCTACAACCGCCTGCCGGAAGCCGAGCAGCAGCGGGTCGACGCCATTATCCTGCTGGCCTTCGCCCGCACCGGCAGCTTCGAGATCGAAGTCGAAGGCTGGCTGGGCAACGCCGGCAAGGAAGCCGCCACCGGCCCGGAAATGGCCAAGCTGCCAGCGGCCAAGGTGGTGTGCATCTATGGCGAAGAAGAAGTCGACGAAAGCGGTTGCACCGACAAGACCGCCGTCGGCGAAGCCATGAAGCTGCCGGGCGGCCACCACTTCGACGAGAACTACCCGGCCCTGGCCCAGCGCCTGGTCAACGTCATCGAGAAACGCCAGAGCAAGGACAAGGTCGCCGACGAGTGATCTGATTGCCGTTGTATCAAAAGCCCCTGCAGCCTGATGGTTGCAGGGGCTTTTTTTCGCCTGCTGAAAACGCAAGGCCGACCCGTTGGAACCTCCCCGCCAGCACGCTGCCGGAACGCCTCAAGGTGCCAAACGAAGGTGAAACATCGCAATGCCGGATGACTCCCGCGGAGGTTGTAGGCAAACTCCGAACATTGCGTAAGGGGATGCGCTAGAGCACTTTGCTGCCTTGTTGGCCTTCGCTTCGACGGGATAGGCTCCAGACGTCGCTGACTATTCAGCGATCGGGCTTGGAAACCCGAAGAGTCTGGGCAACTAGCACCCCATAGTGATTGCAGGCGAATTTAGCGCCTGCAATCCATCAGTTATGGCGGCTGTGCGTGGGAGACCTTCGGGTCTGCCGGTTTCCTGGATTCCCGGTTTTCCAACCTGCGTACAGCTACCACCCATTCGCTTGGAAACGAACGTGGCAGCTCCTCAAATTCAGGAGTTGGTCCATGAACAATGCAAATCCGCCCCAATCTTCAAACCTGACAACAGTCGGCTTAACCCCTTTCCTCTACTGATCAGAACGCCCGCTGCTCCACGTCAGCGCCGGCGTCCCCATTGGCGACGCCCTGGCCCAAGCCTCCGACCTGCTGTTCCTGGCCAAGGCCTTTGCCGAGGACGTCGCCTACACCAAAGACACCGACCGCCACGCCTGGGCTGCGCATTACCTGACGGCCATGGGCAAGGCCGTGATTGATGACGTGGTGAAGGTGTTGAGATTATGACCAGCTCGCCCAAAGATCAGGCCTGACCGCAGTTCTTCTGTAGGAGCGAGCTCGCTCGCGAAAAACTCAAACACAGCGCATTTCTTCAATGCCTACGCATTATCGTTGGCCATCTTCGCGAGCAAACTCGCTCCTGCAAGGGCCACAAAAAAGCCCCCGTCACCACTGAGGTGACGGGGGCTTCTGCTGTCGCGCCAGCTTACATCTCGATCTGCGTACCCAGCTCGATCACCCGGTTCACCGGCAGCTTGAAGAAGCGCAGGTTGCCATTGGCGTTCTTGAGCATGAAGGCGAACAGCGTCTCGCGCCAGCGCGCCATGCCGACGATCTTGGAGGTGATGACCGTCTCGCGGCTGAGGAAGTAGGTGGTGCGCATCGGGCTGAAGTCCAGCTCGTCCAGGTGGCACAGCTTCAGCGCTTCAGGCACGTCCGGCTCGTCGGTGAAACCGAAGTGCAGGATCACCCGGAAGAAGCCTTCGCCATAGGAATCCACCTCGAAGCGCCGTTGCGTCGGCACCCGTGGGATGTCTTCATAGACCACGGTCAGCAACACCACTTGCTCGTGCAGCACCTGGTTATGCAGCAGGTTGTGCAACAGCGCATGGGGCACGGCGTCGGAGCGTGCAGTGAGGAACACCGCGGTGCCCTGGACCCGATGCGGCGGCTGCACACGGATGCTGTTGATAAAGATCGGCAGCGGCAACGCGCCCTCACCAAGGCGCTCCATCAACAGTTCCTTGCCGCGCTTCCAGGTGGTCATCAGGGCGAACAGCACAATCCCCGCCACTACCGGGAAAGCACCGCCCTGGAAGATTTTCGGCACGTTGGCGGCGAAGAACAGCCCGTCCACCAGCAGGAAGCCCACCAGGATCGGCACCGTCAGCACCGGCGACCACTTCCATAGCAACAGCATCACCGCCGACACCAGGATGCTGGTGATCAGCATGGTCCCGGTCACCGCCACGCCGTAGGCCGAAGCCAGTGCGCCGGAAGACTCGAAGCCCAGCACCAGGAGGATCACACCGACCATCAGCGCCCAGTTCACCGCGCCAATGTAGATCTGCCCCTGCTCCGCGCTGGAAGTGTGCTGGATGTACATGCGCGGGATATAACCCAGCTGGATCGCCTGGCGGGTCAGGGAGAACGCACCGGAGATCACCGCCTGGGAGGCAATCACCGTGGCCAGTGTGGCCAGCACCACCAGCGGGATCAGGGCCCAGCTCGGTGCCAGCAGATAGAACGGGTTACGCGCCGCTTCCGGGTTCTCCAGGAGCAAGGCGCCCTGGCCGAAATAGTTGAGCACCAGCGCCGGCAGCACCAGGGCGAACCAGGCGCGGGCGATCGGCTTGCGACCGAAGTGGCCCATGTCGGCGTACAGCGCTTCGGCACCGGTCAATGCCAGCACCACGGCGCCCAGAATGGCCACGCCCATGCCCGGATGCACGATGAAGAACCGCACACCCCAGACCGGGTTCAGCGCCTGCAGCACTTCCGGATGCTGGGCGATGCCGTAGACCCCCAGCCCACCCAGGGTCACGAACCACAGGACCATCACCGGTCCGAACAGCTTGCCGATGCGATCGGTACCGTGCTTCTGGATCAGAAACAGCGCCACCAGCACGATCAGCGCCATCGGCACGACCCAGTGCTCGAGCCCGTCGAAGGCAATCTCCAGCCCCTCTACCGCCGACAATACGGAAATCGCCGGGGTGATCATGCTGTCGCCGTAGAACAAGGCCGCGCCGATCAGGCCCAGGATGACCAGAACCACCCGCAGCCTCGGATAGGGCGTCGACGCCCGCCGGGCCAGGGCGGTCAAGGCCATGATGCCGCCCTCGCCCTGGTTGTCGGCCCGCAGGATGAACAACACGTATTTGATCGAGACCACCCAGATCAGCGACCAGAAGATCAATGCAAGAATGCCGAACACACCGTCGTGGTTGACCGGAACCCCGTAATGCCCCGCGAATACCTCCTTCAAGGTATAAAGCGGGCTGGTCCCGATGTCGCCATAAACCACCCCGACCGCCGCCACCAGCATCCCCAGGGGCCTGGCCCTGGAATGCTCGCTGCCTACCGCCTGACTACTTGCCTGACCCATCCACCACTCCTACTACCCAGATCGGGGCTTCTTATAAAAGGCATGACATTCAAGACAACGCTAAGCTTGCAAGACTCTCGTGAATGCCCATGCAGCATGCACCCTTTTACTTACAGTTACAGACGTTCTGTTGACTATAAGAATTCACCCGGGCGCAACGGCGCGAAGCATAACGCAGCACTCGTCGTATTTCCCTGCATAAAGCTGGTCAAGTGCGCCAGCCGTCGCTAGAATTGCGCACTTTTTGATCAGAGGCGCCCCTAGCGCCCGTTCGTCGCCAGCGGTTTTATCCAGATCGCCGAGCGACCCGACACCTATACCGAGGTTAGACATGTCCACCCCTACCGCGCCAGCCAACCCCAAGGTCGGCTTCGTTTCCCTGGGTTGCCCGAAAGCGCTGGTCGATTCCGAGCGCATCCTCACGCAACTGCGTATGGAAGGTTATGACGTGGTGTCCACCTACCAGGACGCCGACGTCGTGGTGGTCAACACCTGCGGTTTCATCGACTCGGCCAAGGCCGAATCCCTGGAAGTGATCGGCGAAGCCATCAAGGAAAACGGCAAGGTCATCGTCACCGGCTGCATGGGCGTGGAAGAAGGCAATATCCGCGACGTGCACCCGAGCGTGCTGGCCGTGACCGGTCCGCAGCAGTACGAGCAAGTGGTCAGCGCGGTGCACGAAGTGGTGCCGCCGAAACAGGACCACAACCCGCTGATCGACCTGGTACCGCCACAAGGCATCAAGCTGACCCCGCGTCACTATGCGTACCTGAAGATTTCCGAAGGCTGCAACCACAGCTGCAGCTTCTGCATCATCCCGTCGATGCGCGGCAAGCTGGTCAGCCGCCCGGTCGGCGATGTGCTGGACGAGGCCCAGCGCCTGGTCAAATCCGGAGTCAAGGAACTGCTGGTGATCTCCCAGGACACCAGCGCCTACGGCGTCGACGTCAAGTACCGCACCGGCTTCTGGAACGGCGCGCCGGTGAAAACCCGCATGACCGAGCTGTGCGAAGCACTCAGCACCCTGGGCGTCTGGGTCCGTCTGCACTACGTCTACCCGTACCCGCACGTCGACGAGCTGATCCCGCTGATGGCCGCCGGCAAGATCCTGCCGTACCTGGACATCCCGTTCCAGCACGCCAGCCCGAAAGTGCTCAAGGCCATGAAACGCCCGGCCTTCGAAGACAAGACCCTGGCCCGGATCAAGAACTGGCGCCAGATCTGCCCCGAGCTGATCATCCGCTCGACCTTCATCGTCGGCTTCCCCGGCGAAACCGAAGAAGACTTCCAGTACCTGCTCGACTGGCTGACCGAAGCCCAGCTCGACCGCGTCGGCTGCTTCCAGTACTCGCCGGTGGAAGGTGCGCCGGCCAACGACCTGGACCTGGAAGTGGTCCCGGACGAGGTCAAGCAGGACCGTTGGGAGCGCTTCATGGCGCACCAGCAGGAAATCAGCTCGGCGCGCCTGCAACAGCGCATCGGCAAGGAAATCGAAGTGCTGATCGATGAAGTCGACGAACAGGGCGCCGTGGGCCGCTGCTTCTTCGACGCCCCGGAAATCGACGGCAACGTGTTCATCGACGGTGCCGGCGACCTCAAGCCAGGCGACAAGGTCTGGTGCCGGGTGACC
This sequence comes from Pseudomonas sp. GW531-T4, assembly GCF_017349615.1. Taxonomy (NCBI): domain Bacteria; kingdom Pseudomonadati; phylum Pseudomonadota; class Gammaproteobacteria; order Pseudomonadales; family Pseudomonadaceae; genus Pseudomonas; species Pseudomonas sp. GW531-T4. The sequence continues at coordinate 31,644 of NZ_JACMZT010000015.1, read as the reverse complement.
GACGCCGACGAATACGACCTCTGGGCCGAAGTCCTGTAAGGCGTAAAAAACCGCACAGCCCCGCTCTCTTCGCGAGATGCGGGGCTTTTTTACGTCTATCGTTTGCTCAGGACCACGGATGCGTCACCACACAGGAGCAGGCGGCATGCGCCATCATTCGGTCATCCATACCCCGAAACACAGCGACTACCCGGAACTGACCCGGGTCTGGGAAGCCTCGGTGCGCGCCACCCACGACTTCCTGCCGGACAGCTACATCGAACTGCTGAGAAACCTGGTGCTGAACCGCTATCTGGATGCGGTGATGCTGATCTGCACCCGGGACCAGCGCCAGCACATCACCGGCTTCGCCGGGGTCGCCGCCGGCAAGATCGAAATGCTCTTCATCGATCCCGACCATCGCGGCCAGGGCCTGGGCAAGCAATTGCTCAGGTACGCCATCGAACACCTGAACGCCGACGAGCTGGACGTCAACGAGCAGAACCCGCAAGCCCTGGGCTTCTACTTCAAGCAGGGCTTCGAGATCATCGGCCGCTCCGAGCACGACGGCATGGGCCAGCCCTACCCGCTGCTGCACATGCGTCTGAAACAGCCCCAGCAGCAGGCACTGCGCGGCTAAAAGCCACAGCGGGCAAATGGACCCGCGATTAACCGGCGCCGGGCAGGTACAATGCCTGCCCCCTTTTGTTACGGCCCCTGTCATGACTGACCCGATTCGTCTCTCCAAACGCCTCATCGAACTCGTCGGCTGCTCCCGCCGGGAGGCTGAGCTGTTCATCGAGGGCGGCTGGGTCACCGTGGATGGCGAGGTCATCGACGAGCCGCAGTTCAAGGTCGACACCCAGAAAGTCGAGCTCGACCCGCAGGCCAAGGCCACCGCACCGGAGCCGGTGACCCTGCTGCTGAACGTGCCGGCCGGCCAGGACGTCGACAGCGCCATGCAGTCGCTGGGCGCCGCCAGCCTGTCCGAGGAACACCGCTTCGGCAAACGGCCGCTCAAGGGCCACTTCCTGCGCCTGACCGCCAGCGCCGACCTGCAAGCCAACGCCAGCGGCCTGCTGGTGTTCACCCAGGACTGGAAGATCCTGCGCAAGCTGACCGCCGATGCGGCCAAGATCGAGCAGGAATACGTGGTCGAGGTGGAAGGCGAGATGGTCGCCCACGGCCTCAACCGCCTGAACCACGGCCTGACTTACAAGGGCCGGGAACTGCCGCCGGTCAAGGCCAGCTGGCAGAACGAAAACCGCCTGCGCTTCGCCATGAAGAACCCGCAACCGGGCGTGATCGCCCTGCTCTGCGAAGCGGTAGGCCTGAAGGTCGTCGCCATTCGCCGCATCCGTATCGGTGGGGTTTCCATCGGCAAGGTGCCGGTCGGGCAATGGCGCTACCTGTCCGCCAAAGAGAAATTCTAGGCCGACACCCATTCAGACGCCGCGCTTGCCTGCGGCGCTCAACGTGAACAGACCAGGACTGTAGACATGATTCATAACGATGTACTGCGCAGCGTGCGCTACATGCTCGACATCAGCGACAAGAAGGTCGTCGAGATCATCAAGCTCACCGGCTTTGAAGTGAGCCTGAACGACATCGTCGGCTACCTGAAAAAGGACGAGGAAGAAGGTTTCGTGCATTGCCCGGACGAGGTCATGGCGCACTTCCTCGACGGCCTGGTGATCTTCAAGCGTGGCAAGGACGAAAGCCGTCCGCCGCTGCCGATCGAACTGCCGGTGACCAACAACATCATCCTGAAGAAGCTGCGGGTCGCTTTCGAGCTGAAGGAAGACGACATGCACGCCATCCTCAAGGCCGCCGATTTCCCGGTGTCCAAGCCCGAGCTGAGCGCGCTGTTCCGCAAGTTCGGCCACACCAACTACCGCCCGTGCGGCGACCAGTTGCTGCGCAACTTCCTCAAGGGCCTGACCCTGCGCATTCGCGGCTGATTGCCCCTCGATCCGCGGTGGCCACCCTCGGCCACCGCCATGCATGACCCTTCATTCCTCCGCACAATAATGGCTCCGCTCACCGCGACTGACGACTAGGGTATGCACTGCCCCTCAACCCTCAGGATTCGCCATGCATCCCTACTTTTCCCTGCAAGGCCGTACCGCCCTGGTGACCGGCGGCACCCGCGGCATCGGCAAGATGATCGCCAAGGCTTTTGTCGAGGCCGGCGCCACTGTCTATGTCTGCGCCCGCGATGCCGAGGCCTGCCAGCAGACCGCGACGGAGCTCGGGGCCCTGGGCAGCTGCCACGCCCTGTCCGCCAACCTGGCGAGCGAAGAAGGCATCCAGCAACTCGTCTCCCGCCTCGAAGCCCAGGTCGATCAACTGGATATCCTGGTGAACAACGCCGGCACCACCTGGGGGGCGCCGCTGGAAAGCTACCCGGTCAAGGGCTGGGAAAAGGTCATGCAATTGAACGTGACCTCGGTGTTCAGCTGCATCCAGCAATTCCTGCCGCTATTGCGCAAGGCGGGCTCCACGGCCAATCCGGCGCGCATCATCAATATCGGCTCGGTGGCCGGGATCTCCTCCTTTGGCGAACAGGCGTACGCCTATGGCCCGAGCAAGGCGGCGCTGCACCAGCTGTCGCGGATCCTCGCCCGCGAACTGGTCAGCCAGCACATCAACGTCAACGTGATCGCCCCCGGGCGCTTTCCGAGCAAGATGACCCAGCATATCGGCAACGACGAGCAGGCCCTGGCCGAGGATACGGCGCTGATCCCGATGAAACGCTGGGGCCGCGAGGAGGAAATGGCTGCCCTGGCCATCAGCCTGGCGAGTACCGCCGGGGCCTATATGACCGGGAATATCATTCCGCTGGATGGTGGGTTCAGCCTCTGACTCCACCTGTAGCCGCAGCCTGCGGCAGCGGCTACAGGTCAACGCGGGTTATCATGGCGGCCCCTACCCCGTCTCGACCCCAGACCATGACCTACAGCGTTTCCCCCATCGGCTTCGTACGCTCCTGCTTCAAGGAAAAGTTCGCCATCCCGCGCCAGCCGCAACTGGCCCCGGCGGCCCGTGGCGTGCTGGAGCTGGTGGCGCCCTTCGACCAGGGCGACGCGGTGCAGGGCCTGGAACAGGTCAGCCACATCTGGCTGCTGTTCCTGTTTCACCAGGCGCTGGAAGACAAACCGCGGCTCAAGGTCCGCCCGCCGCGCCTGGGCGGCAACAAGTCCATGGGCGTATTCGCCACCCGCGCCACTCACCGCCCCAACGGCATCGGCCAGTCGGTGGTCAAGCTGGACAAAGTCGAGGCCAATCGCCTGTGGATCTCCGGCATCGACCTGCTGGACGGCACGCCGATTCTCGATATCAAGCCCTACGTGCCCTATGCCGACATCATCGACAGCGCGAGCAATAGCATCGCCAGCGCGGCACCGGAGCTGATCCCGGTGCAATGGAGCGACAATGCCCTGCAACAGGCCCATACGCACGCTCAACGCCTGCAGGAGCCGCTGGTGGAGCTGATCGAACAATGCCTGGCCCAGGACCCGCGCCCGGCCTACCAGACACCCACTCCAGAGCGTGAATACGGCGCGCAATTCTGGGACCTGGACGTGCGCTGGCACTATCCGCAGCCGGGCCTGATCCAGGTCCTGGAAGTGGTTCCAGCGCGCTGACAGCCGGCCGGAAACGAAAAAGCCCGCGCTGCCTTCTCAGGCAACGCGGGCTTTTTCTGTGCTGCGAGTCGCTTACTTCTCGACGAAGGCGCGCTCGATCAGGTAGTCACCCGGCTCGCGCATGCGTGGCGAAACGGTCAGGCCGAAGCTGTTGAGCACTTCGCTGGTCTCCTCGAGCATGCTCGGGCTGCCACACAGCATGGCGCGGTCGTCCTGCGGGTTGATCGGCGGCAGACCGATGTCGCTGAACAGCTTGCCGCTGCGCATCAGGTCGGTCAGGCGGCCTTCGTTCTCGAACGGCTCGCGGGTCACGGTCGGGTAGTAGATCAGTTTTTCACGCAGCGCTTCGCCGAAGAACTCGTTCTGTGGCAGGTGCTCGGTGATGAACTCGCGGTAGGCGACTTCGTTGACGTAACGCACGCCGTGGCACAGGATCACTTTCTCGAAACGCTCGTAGGTTTCCGGATCCTGGATGACGCTCATGAACGGCGCCAGGCCGGTGCCGGTGCTGAGCAGGTACAGGTGTTTGCCAGGCTTCAAGTCGTCCAGTACCAGGGTACCGGTAGGCTTCTTGCTGATGATGATCTCGTCGCCTTCCTTCAAATGCTGCAGCTGGGAAGTCAGCGGACCATCGGGAACCTTGATGCTGAAGAACTCGAGATGCTCTTCCCAGTTCGGGCTGGCAATCGAGTAAGCGCGCATAAGCGGGCGGCCGTTGGGTTGTTGCAGGCCGATCATCACGAACTGACCGTTCTCGAAGCGCAGGCCCGGATCGCGGGTGCACTTGAAGCTGAACAGAGTGTCGTTCCAGTGGTGAACACTGAGGACACGCTCGTGGTTCATGTTGCTCATGTACGGGGGACTCCTGGAAAGTTGTCAGCGCACGCTCTGACAGGCGAGCCGAGCGCAATTGCACAGCATTCTAATGGCGGCGACAATATCTGTTAACTGGATTATTAAGATAAGGGTTATCGGTTATATCGATATGCGATTCACTCTCCGTCAACTGCAAGTATTCGTCGCCGTCGCCCAGCAAGAGAGCGTTTCTCGTGCTGCCGGCCTGCTGGCCCTTTCCCAATCCGCGGCGAGCACTTCGATCACCGAGCTCGAACGGCAATCCAGTTGCCAGTTGTTCGATCGCGCCGGCAAACGCCTGAGCCTCAACGCCCTGGGCAAACAGCTGCTGCCCCAGGCGGTGGCGTTGCTGGACCAGGCCAAGGAAATCGAAGACCTGCTCAACGGCAAATCCGGCTTCGGCTCGTTGTCGGTGGGCGCGACCCTGACCATCGGCAACTACCTGGCGACCCTGTTGATCGGCAGCTTCATGCAAGTCCACCCCGAGAGCCAGGTCAAACTCCATGTGCAGAACACTGCGCATATCGTGCAACAGGTCGCCCACTACGAAATTGATCTGGGTCTAATCGAGGGCGACTGCAGCCACCCGGACATCGAAGTGCAAACCTGGGTCGAGGATGAGCTGGTGGTGTTCTGCGCGCCACAACACCCCTTGGCCAAACGCGGCCATGCGAGCATGGAGGAGCTGACCCACGAGGCCTGGATTCTGCGCGAACAGGGCTCGGGCACGCGCCTGACCTTCGACCAGGCCATGCGTCATCACCGCAGCGCGCTGAATATCCGGCTCGAACTGGAACACACCGAAGCAATCAAGCGCGCAGTGGAGTCAGGGTTGGGGATTGGCTGCATTTCCAGACTGGCGCTGCGCGACGCCTTTCGCCGCGGCAGCCTGGTCCCGGTAGAGACGCCGGACCTGGACCTGGCCCGGCAGTTCTACTTCATCTGGCACAAACAGAAGTACCAGACCTCGGCGATGCGCGAGTTCCTCGAGCTCTGCCGCTCCTTTACCGCCGGAGTGCAGCGCAGCGACGAGATCGTGCTGCCGAGCATTCCCTAGATCAGGATCACGGCCCAGACCACAGTGATCATGCTCAAGGCCACGAGTTGCGCGGCGCTGCCCATGTCCTTGGCATTTTTCGACAGTGGATGGCGATCCAGGGAGATGCGGTCGATCGCCGCCTCGACCGCCGAATTGAGCAATTCGACAATCAATGCCAACAGGCAGACCGCGATCAGCAACGCCCGCTCGACCCGGCTGACATTCAGCAGGAAAGACACGGGGATCAGAATCGCGTTGAGCAGCACCAACTGACGAAACGCAGCTTCGCCGGTGAAGGCGGCCCGCAGGCCATCGAGGGAGTATCCCGAGGCATTGAGGATGCGTTTAAGACCGGTTTGACCTTTGAAAGGCGACATAAATTAGGCAACTAGAACAATAAGGAATGGGAAAGCTAGTTCAACCAAAGTCAAAAAAGCGTGAAGAAATAGCCGGTTACTGGCTGGAAATTGACTCAAGTTGTTGCAGGAGCAGTGCCGCCTGAGTGCGGGTACGCACCCCCAGCTTACGGAAGATCGCCGTCACGTGGGCCTTGATGGTCGCTTCCGAAACGCTCAGTTCATAAGCGATCTGCTTGTTCAGCAAACCTTCGCAGACCATGGTCAGCACGCGGAACTGTTGTGGCGTCAGGCTCGCCAGGCCTTCGCTGGCCGCCTTGGCCTCAGCGGAGACGCTGACCTGTTCGAAGGCCTGCGGCGGCCACCAGACATCGCCGTCGAGCACACTGCGCACGGCCTGTTGAATGACTTCGAGAGAACTGGACTTGGGAATAAAACCACTGGCGCCAAATTCACGTGAACGCACCATCACGGATGCTTCTTCCTGTGCCGACACCATCACCACCGGAATCTGCGGGTACTGACCGCGCAACAGCACCAGACCGGAAAAACCGTAAGCACCAGGCATGTTCAGGTCCAGCAGCACCAGGTCCCAATCAGCCTTTTCGGTCAGGCGGGCTTCCAGTTCGGCAATGCTCGCCACTTCCACCAGACGGACATCCGGGCCGAGGCCCAGGGTCACCGCTTGGTGCAGTGCGCTACGAAAGAGGGGGTGGTCATCGGCAATCAGGATTTCGTATGTGGCCATTTTTCAAATGATCCTGTTTTTTATGGGAGAACCGATGCATTCGGTCCTCGCCAAGGCAACACAGGTGTCAGCCAGAATGCTGCACCCAAAGAGCACGATCAACGCCAAGAGCCCGAAAATGCGGCGTTTCAAGGATCGGTCGCGCCCTAATCGGCGCCAAGCATGCCCAGCGAAGCCGGGGTGGTCAAGCTTCGGGCCGTGCAGCATCTTAGCTTGCTAACTAATAAGAGTGCCATCACGCAAAGCCCGCGCCCTGCGCGACTGTGCCTCGATGCTGAGCGCGATACTGGTGGCACAACTCTGGCCGAAAAAACTCCAACCCCTGCCTCAGGCTTTACAGAAAAAGCTTGAGGCGCGTGTGCGTCTCGTCATCAGGGTCGATCTCAAGCTGGAACTTGGCCGACAAGTAATGGGTGCTGAACACATCCAGGTAAGCATCCAGCACTTCGCCGGCCTGCCGGTCGGCGGCCAGTTCCAGGCACAGCGCCGCAACCTCCGCGGTGCAGAAATGGTCATCGCGCTTGGAGCGCCGCAGCTTGTAGCGCGACAACTGTTCCGGCTCCAGGCTCAATACCGGCAAGTGCTCTAGATAGGGGCTCTTGCGAAACATCTTGCGCGCTTCGCTCCAGGTCGCATCCAGCAGGATAAACAGCGGGCGCTTGCCCGCCTCCAGGCGGACTTCGCTCACCACCCGCTGTGGCGCGACGAACTCTCCGGGGAACACCACATAAGGCTGCCACTGGGGATCGGCCAGCAAGGCCAGCAATTGTGGGTCGACTTCCGTCCGTGACCAGGGGAACGCCATGGTGTCTTCTATGACATCGGCGATCAGCCAGCCGGTATTGCTCGGCTTCATGGGTTCGACGTCATGCATGATCAGGCACATCGCCGACTGCGCGGAAACCTTGGGGCGCCAGGCGCACATGCAGTGGCTGGGAATCACCCGACAGCCCGCACAGCGTTCCGCCCGGGAACCACGGGCAGTAAAAGGCCTGACCGCACGCGCAAGACGTTGGGCACGCAGGCGGGAAACGGCGTGACTCATTAGAAGCCGCCCTGACAGAAAGAAGGAATCGACACGAAAGGAACTCGGAAAGCTGAAAATTCGCACAAGTTTATCAGAGCTCTCTGCTCAAACCTGTACCGCCTACCCTCGCTCCCCTATAATTCGCCGCCACTGAACGCACAGTCGCGTGACTGGTCGAAGCATCAGTCACTGAACCAGGAGAGTTTCATGTTGCGCTTTATCGTTCCCACCGCCGCCCTTCTGCTGGCCTTGCCGTTCAGTGCTCAGGCTGCATCGCTGCAAGACTTCGAACTGAACAAGACCCTGCAGAAAACCGCCGAGGAAAGTAACGTCGGCACGCCTCGGGAAGTCAACGAGAACATCCTCGACCAGGGTTATACCGTCGAAGGCAAGGAACTGATCAACCACCTCAGCGTCCAGGCCGAACACGCTGAAAAAATGCGCGCCAACCCCAAGGCGGTCTACCTGCAACTGGGCGCCAGCGTTTGTCGTGACCCGAACTACCGCAAGCTGATGGCCAAGGGCGCAATCATGCGCTACGAATTCACCGAAAACCGCACCAACCGCCCGGTCGCTTCGGCGCGCTTCCAGGAGTCGGACTGCCCGGCCCCGGCGAAGAAGAAAAAGTAATTCAGTGCCCTGCTGCGCGCCGCTGTTGATCATCGGCCCGCAGCTCCGCCAACAGGGCCTGCAAGTAGCTCGAACGGCGCTCCCCACCTTCAAGCCGGAGTCGGCATTCCTCTTCAAGAGTCAGATGATTGGCGTCTGCCGCTGACTTCAGCAGTTGATACAGCTGCGCATCTATATCCAGCACGACTTTGTGCATGACCAGCCTCCGTGCCCCCACTCGCCATTACCTGCGCGACAACCCCGTCCCGTGCATCCTGCCCTTTGACGCCAAGCTGTCTTGCTGGCGCTGTAACTTAGTAAATCAGAGCCCCCACTGGTTGGTACTCGTTCAGACAAGCGGTGAAAACACTGCGCGCCTGCGGCAATAAGTGATTGCCAGCCCCGACTTTCAAGGGCCATGATCAAGTCAGCGCGAATCATCATGAAGGTCTAGATTTCAAAGTGTTCATGCTGAATTTTCCTGGGTAGATCCGGAGGCTGCCCAAGCGCGTCTTGCAGTGCACATGCTTTCTAAATCAAGGAATAGCAGAACCTGTATGGATGGCCCGCTGGCCACGACAGGGTTTTTCCACCCTGGCGAATCAGCCGCCAAAGCCGGGCTGACAGCGACACATGCAGTGTCGGGATGCCAACGAATGCTTCGTTCGTGTCAAAGGTTCTGTGCAGAAGGAGAAGTTGAATGCCTTACGAACCGAATGACCTCCTCAGTCGTCATTTTCAGAGCAACGGTATCGATCTTAGCAAGGTCGAAGAACAACTCAACCTGATCGCCCCCAACAGCCCCAACATCCCTCTTTATCGCGACATGATTCTCACCGTCCTGCGCATGGCCCAGGACGACCTCAACCGCTGGAACGCGAAAATCACCCTGCAGGCCCTGCGCGAACTGGAACATGCTTTCCGCGTACTGGAACAGTTCAAGGGACGACGCAAGGTGACGGTATTCGGCTCCGCGCGCACGCCGATCGAACACCCGCTGTATGGCCTGGCGCGAGAGCTCGGCGCGGCCCTGGCCCGCTCCGACCTGATGGTCATCACCGGTGCCGGTGGCGGCATCATGGCCGCGGCCCACGAAGGTGCCGGTCGCGATCATAGCCTGGGGTTCAATATCACCCTGCCCTTCGAGCAGCATGCGAACCCGACGGTGGACGGTACAGAGAACCTGCTGTCCTTCCACTTCTTCTTTACCCGCAAGCTGTTCTTCGTCAAGGAAGCCGATGCCCTGGTGTTATGCCCGGGTGGCTTTGGCACGCTCGATGAGGCGCTGGAAGTACTGACCCTGATCCAGACCGGCAAGAGCCCGCTGGTACCGGTAGTGCTGCTGGATGTCCCGGGAGGAACCTTCTGGCAAGGGGCGCTGGACTTTATCCACAACCAGCTCGAGAACAACCGCTACATCCTGCCAACCGACATGAAGCTGATGCGCCTGGCGCATAACACCGAGGAGGCGGTGGAGGAAATCAACCAGTTCTACAGCAACTTCCACTCCAGTCGCTGGCTGAAACATCAGTTTGTCATTCGCATGAATCACAAGCTCAGCGAACCGGCGCTCGAGCAGATGCAGACGGCTTTCGCCGACCTGTGCCTGAGCGATCGCTTCCATCAACATGCTTACAACGTGGAAGAACACAACGAACCGGAGTTCAGCCATCTGGCACGCCTGTCGTTCACCTTCAACGCCCGCGACAATGGTCGCTTGCGCGAGCTGATCGACTTCATCAACCTGCCGGAAAACTGGGCGGTAAATCAGGCCAGGACGTCACAACGCAGCAGAGAACCGATCAAGGTCACTTGAGCGCAAATGCAGCGGCCTGCGCATTCAATTCGCGGGCCCTACAGGTCAGTCGTCCACCCTTCGGCCGCTCAACAAGCGGCCGATCATGTCCATCGAATATCCCCGATAGCCCAGAAAGCGGCCTTGTTTGGCACGCTCCTTGGCATCTATCGGGAAATGCCCGGCAAACTTGCGCTGCCAGACCTCTTCCAGTTGCGCCTGCCAGTCAATACCGCTCTCACGCAGGGCGAGTTCGATATCGGCACGCTGCAAACCGCGCTGGCTGAGTTCTTCGCGAATACGCATGGGGCCGTAGCCGGAACGGGCACGATAGGAAACGAAACTTTCGAGGTAGCGGGATTCGGATAACAGCCCCTCTTCCGTCAAACGGTCGAGGGCTGTTTCGATCATCTCGGGAGAGGCGCCGCGCTGACGCAGTTTACGCGTCAGCTCGACTCGACCGTGCTCGCGTCGCGCGAGCAGGTCCATTGCGGTTCGCCGCACCGCGACGAGGGTATCGAGTACGGCGGTCATCGGATCGATCAGATATCCGCGTCAGCCATGTCATCGATGGTCTCGTTGACCGGCGAAGCTTTGACATCAGCGGTTGGAGCCAGCAGCTTGTCGCGAATCTGCTTCTCGAGGGCATTGCCGATTTCCGGATTGTCCTGCAGGAACTTGGCCGAGTTGGCCTTGCCCTGACCGATCTTGTTGCCCTGGTAGCTGTACCAGGCACCGGACTTCTCGAGGAAACCGTGCAGCACGCCCAGATCGATGATCTCGCCGTTCAGGTAGATACCCTTGCCGTACAGGATCTGGAATTCAGCCTGACGGAACGGTGGAGCCACCTTGTTCTTGACGATCTTGACCCGGGTTTCGCTACCGACGACTTCGTCGCCTTCCTTCACCGCGCCAGTACGACGGATGTCCAGACGAACCGAGGCGTAGAACTTCAGCGCGTTACCGCCGGTGGTGGTTTCCGGGCTGCCGAACATCACGCCGATTTTCATACGGATCTGGTTGATGAAGATCACCAGACAGTTGGCGTTCTTGATGTTACCGGTGATCTTGCGCAGCGCCTGGGACATCAGGCGGGCCTGCAGGCCCACGTGCATGTCGCCCATCTCGCCTTCGATCTCGGCCTTGGGCACCAGTGCCGCCACGGAGTCGATCACGATCACGTCGATGGCATTGGAGCGCACCAGCATGTCGGTGATTTCCAGCGCCTGTTCGCCGGTGTCCGGCTGGGAAACCAGCAGGTCGTCAACGTTGACCCCCAGTTTGCCGGCGTATTCCGGGTCCAGTGCGTGCTCGGCGTCGACGAAGGCGCAGGTGGCGCCCATCTTCTGTGCCTGGGCAATCACGGACAGGGTCAGGGTGGTTTTACCGGACGATTCCGGACCGTAGATTTCAACAATACGGCCTTTTGGCAGGCCGCCGATGCCGAGCGCGATGTCCAGACCCAGAGAGCCAGTGGAAATGGCCGGGATCGCCTGGCGATCGTGATCGCCCATACGCATTACGGCACCCTTGCCGAATTGACGTTCGATCTGACCCAGGGCCGCAGCCAAGGCTTTCTTCTTGTTGTCGTCCATTAAAGTCCTCACGTAATCAATAAGGCCTGACGGCCAACACCTGTATAAGTAGCCAGTATTATTCCACAGCGTTCGTGGATCGCCTACCCCTGTTTTGAGATTTCTGCCGCGGCATGTTGCAGCAAGCCCTCTAGCGCGGCCTTCACCGTTTGTCGGCGGACTTCGTCCCGATTCCCGGCAAAGTGTCGGCACTCGGCCGTTACTGCCTCTCCGACGCCCCAGGCCAGCCATACGGTGCCCACCGGCTTCTGCGGCGAGCCGCCATCCGGGCCGGCCACGCCGCTGACCGCCACGGCAAAACGCGCCCTGCTTTTGCCCTGCGCGCCCCGCACCATCGCCTCGACCACTTCGCGGCTGACCGCGCCGACGGAAGCGAACAGCGCTTGCGGCACCCCCAGTTGCTGGGTTTTCTGCCGATTGGAGTAGGTCACATAACCCGCCTCGAACCAGGCCGAACTCCCCGGAATGCGGGTAATGGCCTCGGCAATCCCGCCACCGGTGCAGGATTCGGCGGTGGTGACGTGGGTATTCAGAACCTGCAAGCGCCTGCCAAGTTCAGCGGCAAGCTGGGTGATTTCGTTCACGGTCCTCTCCTGATCGGGCTGGCGGAGGTCTTACCGTACACGAGCGATACGCGCTTGCAAGGCACGCAACGGATCAAAATGTTTAGCGGCCTAGCGCCCTGACATAGGCCTGACAGGCCTGCAGGGCGATCAGTCCCCGGTCGCCGGCATCGGTGATGCCGACAATTCGTTGAGCATGCGCCGGGTCAAGTCGGGCTCGCGGGGCTCCATGAACCAGGCCGCCGGCGGCGGTGGCAGGCACTGTACAGCCGGCGGCGCTGTCGTGGGCGTCGAGGAGGACTGACAGGCGCAGATCAGCAGTGGCAAGACGGTCGCGCAGGCGACCTTGATCACGTTGGGCATCGCTCAAGGCTCGGTAATGGGTTTGGTCGCTGGCTTGCAGCTGTTGCTCCAGGGCCAGGCGTTTGTCCTGTTCGTCCCGCTGCCGGGCAGCGGCCGCCAGGTTCAGCTGATTCAGCGCTTCACCGTGCAGCCTGGCCTGCTCCGCCAGTTGCCGGCCAAAACGCCACTCCTGGACCTGCCAGGCCAGCGTCCCGGCAACGCCGGCCACCACGGCCAGCAGTACGACGACAGCCATTGCCCGGTAAGACAGCGGCATCAGGCCGAAGGCTGGCATAACACCTCCCGCGCCCGCGCCCAGAGTTGCAGGCGGTCCTCCAGCCCGTTCAAGCCGCCGTTGATACGACGGGTGATGCTGTTGAACTGGTCGCGGTCAGCCAGTTCATTAAGGCCGTTCTGCTGCCAGAACCAGGCGGCCGACTCGGCGGCCCACTGCGGTTGTTCCAGCAATTGCGGCAACGCCAGCAAACGCTCGTCGCCGAACAGTCCGAGGCTGCATTGCCGGTAGTTGTCGCGACCGGTGACCTGGATCAGACCACGGCCCCGGTATTTCTGGCCGTCGCCATCGGCCTCCGGGGTATTGCCCAGACGGGCCGCCAGGCTGCCGGTGTCGTATTTGCTCAGGTACTGGTCATTGCCCAGCTCCCGCACATAACGCAACTGCCCCGACTCATGACCGACCTGCGCGAGGAAGGCGGCCATGCGTTTGGGGGTGTTGATATAGCGGTGCGCCATGGCGGTGTTAAGCGCAGAAACAAAAACGCCCGCTTGGGAGCGGGCGTTGGGCATGATCTTGAGGAGTTGTCCCTCGGTCACAGACATTAGTCTCTCCCTGACTTGGGTTCATTTACTACGGAAGAAGGAGCGCAGTGTTTTCAGCGGGCCGCGGGGGGCCTCAAGGTTGAGCACTGGCCACTCAACTTCAAAGGGATAGCCCGGCTGCTGCTCGATACGGTTCAAGGCAACGCAGTAGCGCTTCCACTCCAGCAAGGTGGATTGCTCCTCGGACGAGGCCTCTCCCAGCTCAAGGGCGTATTGAAGTGGGGCTATGCGTAACGACGCTTCACGTAAACGACTATCGCGCTCCGCCTGGGTGCTTTTACTCTCAGCAGCAGATTTCGCCTCTTCATCCAGCTTCCAGTCACCCTCTACCCATATAAAGTGCTTACCCGGCCAAGGCTTGTCGGTAAAACCAACAGGTAACTCCCCGAGTTCTGTCCACTGCGTCAATGTGCCCGTTTGTATGTGGTAGATCGTGCCGCGCCGATCAGGTAACTGTATTGGGGCATTATCTATCCACGCCCATACGTAACCACTTTCAGGTTCCGGAAGTTCATGAGGCAGCTCCACCGCGTTACTCGGTAACTGCACACCGAGACCGGGAACAGCTGGAAACGTCACCGGCCCCACTAAGGCTTGTACTTGATTGATTAGATAATTAGCCATAAAAACCTTAAATAAGCTTGATTCGCCCCGGATAGGCAATGTTTCTGGGACGAGCAACGCCGCTATGATTCATCAATTCAGAATCAGGTAGTCTTGTCACAGTAGAGGCATCCGGCCAGATGTACTTAACAGTACATCCCGGATATGCAGCCAAATTGCCAATATCGAAGCCCAGTTGCTTTCTCTGATTAAGCATGTCGGTAGCAAATATGATGTTGTCTCCTATGCCATTATCCCCATGCACTAGGGACCCCGCCTGCCATGAACCTGGAGTACGACCGGAGTCGACTGTATTGTCCTCGGACCAGACCCGCAGAAACTCACCACGCGCCTCGGGTGTCCGGAAAGTAGTAACCCCATCCCCGGGAGACCAAGCCCCAGCTCGGTCACTTTCAGGACGTAACATTCCAGACTGCTGGGCGTGATCCCACAACCAGGGCCATTCCGTACGTTTCAGGGTTGATCCATTCAAGGCACCATATCCACCAGGGGCCAGAACCACCGTAGTTTCAAATACAGGTCGCCCCAGAGCGGTGCCATCAAATCGTCCGACCGGCCACCAACTACCGCTCCCATCGCTGCGTAAATGCCACCAGTCACCAGCCCCCATAAGCACCAGGAAGGGATAACCGGCAGAACGCAAATGAGTGTGGAACTTGATGTTGTCGGTCCCCGAACATTGCACTACCAAGCGGTTACCGCTGTTGTCCACGCGACGCACAATAACGTCACGCACACCTAAACTTGCGTTGCTGGGAGGAAGCGTTATCGACACTGTATCTGCTGCACCATTGATGAGTAGCAAACCCAGTTCGTCAGACTCCAGCAATCTGGAAACTGCAATATTCTTCACGACTGAAAGCATCGGGCTTGCTTTACCAACAATAACTTTCAATGCCTTCAGCAACTGAGCGTTATCGTTCTCATCCGGTGCTATACCTGCGCTTTTTACTACCGAGAGTATTTCTTGAGTTACACCATTGCCCCATGCCGCAGGGATCAATGATCCTGGAACACCAGAAACTGCATTTTCATCAATAAATCGACCATCTACCAAGCCAACACTTGGAACACTAATCGGATAATCCATTACTTAACCTTCTACCTCGAACATGATTGATCTTACCCACAACTCCCCCTCCACTAGAGATGACACGCATGAAACATGCTTCAACCCAGCAATACCGTCGAATAAAAACGATTCAAGTAGTACACTTGGGTAGAAAGTCCAAAAATAGTTTCTATAAAAATACTAATATCCCGACAACCACTCAGGTGGCGCTGGGTGACTTTCTGGAGTTGGAAAAACTGGGAGTGGGCCAGTCACGTAAAGACTGAATACAATTCAGAAACTCGTGAGACTGAGCCTCGGAAAACGTTGTATTTCGATTAATCAGCTGTTCATCAATATGGCGTTCGCAAAGCGGGTTCAGTAATCAGCATGGATGAAAGTCCTCCACCGCAAACGTCTGCAAACTGGCCTCACTCACCAGGGGCCTCGGGCCACTCGACAACCGTTGGAAATCCCTCTTGCTCCTGCACTCGCGATAGCAGCACCCGATACTTTTTCCAGGCACTCAGAGAGACCTTCTTGGTCGCCAAAGCTGCGATTTCCTTATCCGTGGCAATTTCAAGTTCCACGGAGTCCTGCAGGATATTCACGTCAGCCTGCAACTTCTCGATCACGGAGTTGGCGACAGCCGTCAGCTCGGCGCGTTGTAGCAGCATATTGCTCTTTATCATATCCACCCCCGGTTCGGCGATATCACCAAATTCCAAAGCCACTGCACGATCAAATAAGTCCCGACCATGAGATTCCGGGTCATTTGGAGAGGCAGTAAATATGATTTCGCCAAGAGAGTCCTTGGTATCTTCAAATGTCACATACAGGTTAAGCGTTGTATGTGCCACATCATTCCAGCAAGGTGTGTGAGCACTTAGTACTTTCATCATCTCAAGAAACCCTCAAGCATAGAGTTGTAGAGTCGGAGCTCGCGCCGTCTGTATTTCTGACCCCACCCATAATTCGCCAGGTGCCAGCAGGTGCGCCGCCCCAGTCATTGCCATCCGCAGCTGCGTATCTGCAATTCACACCCGCTACAAGTGAGCTAGGTCCGGTACCGCCACCGCCACCAACAAGCAGGAGTGCATAGGAGCCTACCGCGCCCGTGCCGGCCGTGGACTGCGCAGCTACTGCCCTCCCGTTACCGATGTGATCAGTCCAGATGGTTCCCAAATCGAAAGCATCTACTTGCGCCCTGAGACCCGAGCCGTCAGTAGCCCAGCCAAGCATGACCTGATTGGAGCCCTGAGCATTCCCTCCCCCCTGGCGTACAGGGGTATAGCCGAGCTTAAGTTGAAGAGCATAAACACCATTATCGGAAGCCCTTCTGAAGTAGGGAGTGTTCGGGTCATTACTTGCAAAACCGGCATAGGTAATCCCATCCCTTAGAACACGTTCACCTAAAAAGGAATTAACCTGAGTCGCGGTATATGCGTCGGTAATGCCATACCCCCCCAGAGTAGTCGCAGCCCTGGCCAGCCCCACATACTCGTTATTATTTTTATTGCGCATATAAGGCGTTGCCGAGTTACCGCTGGCAAAACCGGCAATGGAACAAGCATCGGAACTGATTTTTGCATCCAGCAAAGTATTGGCTGCTGTTTTGTTGTACACCTCGGAAACATCGGCCTTTTTGGCAGGGTCGAAGTTTCGCGAACACCACAGGCTGCCAAAGTTGGTGGCATCGACCTGGATAAGAACGTTCTGCCCATCCCAACCGATATAAACAGCGTTGGTTAGTTGGGTACCGACCCCACCCTGCTTGACGAAGGCATTGTTCGCCGCCGTTTTGCTGTAAGCGTCAGTAATCGCATAACCGTCCAGGGTGGTCGGGTTCGATCCCGATGTGACCTGGCCGCGTGCATTGACCACTACTTTCCGATACTCCCCGGCAGCCACACCGGTGGGCCCGGCCATCAGTTCGAAAACCAGGGGCGTGGCGCCGACGGTAATCGGCCCTGGAGTGGTCATTTGCCAGATACGCGACTTGTTAACCTGCCCTTCATCCGTCCCGACAATAAAGTTAGAGGTCACCTGATAATCCAGCGCCGCATCCGGTGCTCGCGACCAGGAATCGGCCGAAACGATATAAAGCCCGTTCTGCGCCGCATTCGCCTGGTCCTTGACCAACACACGATCGGCGACTGTGAGCTGCACGCCATCGATGGCTTGCAGACCGCTCAAGGCAACGGAGCCCGTGGTGGCGACACGCACAGAGTCCTTGAAATCCCGGGCAGCGAAACTCTGGATCGCCTGCAGCAACTGAGTGGTCGATGCCTCGTCGGGGACCAGGCCGGCCGATTTGATGACGTTCAGGATCTCCTGGGTAACCGCATTGCCCCAGGTAGCGGGAATCAATGATCCCGGAGTACCTGCCACCGGGTTTTCATCGACAAACTTCCCATTCAGCAGCCCGACCCCGGGCACGCTCTTTGGATAATCCATTGCTCTATTCTCTAGTCATGATTGATGTTCACCAGCCCATGGGCCGGAGCACTGTGTTGAATCAGGTATTGCAGAGCGCTGCCGGCGCCTTTCACGAAGTGCTGGGGCCGAAACGCCGGCCCAGCGACAGCCATCCGCCGGCGCTGAGGGGTCAAGTGAATTACGTCCTCCAGGTGCCGAAATGATCGAGCGCCCCATGCAAGGCGCATGGAGCCCGATAACAGAAGCGCTCGGATAATCCAGGCTGCGGGCAATTTTGACGAAGTACGCCGCGCTCTGATTGCCTCTGGCGAGCAGGCACCGCAACGCTGAAACTCACCAAACCGTTGGCCGCCTGGGCGGCCTTGGACTGGACGGCTGCAAACGCAACACGGCGTTCCAGTTCAGTTGCCGGCAACCTTGCGAATCGCCTCAATCGCTGCCTCGCAGGCGTCTTTCGCAGCCTCCTGCTTGCCCTTGCCGGCCTGGGCCCGGATGCGCTCTTTTGCCTGCAAGCGCAGCGTGCGAAGTGCGAGCAGCTTGCTGTTGAGCTCAGCCGCCTTGTCGAGAATCTGGTCGGCCGCTGCCTTGGCGGTACGGCCTTTCACTACCCAGGCGCTTACCGCGAGGGGCACTGCCTTTTTCGGGTAGCCGGCCTCCTTGAACGCCTGGGCGTCGCTGGCGGCCTGGGCATACTCCATGGCACGCAGCGGGTCGCCGCCGAGCATCTGCCGGGCGGCGTCAGCCTCCGCGTCCACTCGCCGGCAAAGTTGCTCCGCCTCCTGTTCGGCGATTGCCGCGGCCTTCGAGGCGTCCAACGACCACTGACTACCGTCCCAGTAGTGAGCTGCAGAGGGTGGAGTTCCATCGGCCCGAGTCAGTTCGCCATCCAGCACGAAATGCAGCGCATCTTTCTGCTTCCATTGCTCGGCCGTCACCTGCAGGACACTATTGCCCTCGGCTGTCGCCGCGTAGGCCAGTACTTCAGTGTCTTGCCACTCGATGACCACCCCGGACGCAAGGCAGTAAAGAACTTGCTTAGTCATATGTTCACCACTCAATGATCATCAGACCAGGAGCACCACGCCCCCCCGAGACGGCCAAAGCACCAGATATATACCAGCCTCCCGCGCCGCTGCCGCCAGCCCCGAAGCCGTAGGCATCCCGTGCCGCATACCCTCCCGATGTTCCATACCGACAGGCGCTACCACCGCCACCAAATGGCCCGCTTGCGCCAGCCCCCGACAGTCCTGCCGTCACCTGGGCCTGAGAGTCAGTAGCATCGCCACCGGCGGGAAATCCCTCTCCCCCTCTGGGACCGGCCACACGGTCTACAGGAAGATTTGCCCCCGAGTTACCGGCGCCTCCGCCACTCAGCACCAACAAAGCACCCCCCACACCCACGAGCGTGTTTCCTCCGCTTGTCGGGTTACTGACTCCGCTGACGCCCCCCACACCCGCCGCTCCAATCGTGATGGGGATCACTTGGCCAGGAGTGACGGTGACGGGTACCTTGATGGCCGGCTGGCCAGCACCACCGCCGCTGCCGCCGGATGCGGATCCGGTCGTTCCAGCTGGACACGAACCGCCACCACCCCCACCCGCACACCCACTGAGCCAGATCTTCGTCACGCCCTCCGGCACGGTGAAGCTGCCATTGGCGGTAAAGCGCTGAATGCCCAGCCCCGCGCTCTTGCGGCTGATGCTGCGGATCGCGCTCAGCAGCTGCGTCAGGTTCGCCTCGCTGGGTGTCAGGTCAGCCGCCGTGATCACGGCCAGCAGTTCCTGGGTCACCCCATTGCCCCAGTCCGCCGGAATCAGCGATCCCGGGGTGCCGGTCAGCGGGTTCTCATCGACGAACCTGCCGTTGACCAACCCGGCACTGGGCACACTCTTCGGATAATCCATCGGTCTATCCCCTAGTCATAATTGATGTGCACCCGCGTATGGGCTGGTGCGCTGCGGTGGATCTGGCACTCCAGGGCGGAGCCCGGGTTCATGCCGAAACGCTCGCCCCAGTAACTCGCGCCAAAGCGCCGGCCCAGGAGCAGTCGCCCACCGGTGTTGAGCGTCCACATGAATTGCGCCTGCCAAGTGCCGAAATGCGCGTCACCAAACCGTGCGCGGCCCATGCGCGGGGCTTCGTGCTCGGTGATGGTGGCGTTCGGATACCCCTGGCTACGGGCGATCTCGATGTAGTAGGCGAGCGCCTGGCTGCCGACGGCCAGCAGCCGCCGGCGCACGGCCAGGCGGCGGTCGTCGAACAGCGGGGTCGCACCCAGGCAGGGATCGGGCAGGTTCATCACCCGCTCCCAGTCCGGCACCAGCTCGCTGGCGCCCGCCGGGTCCATTTCGTTGAGCAGGTCGGCGGCGCGGGCGTCGAGGCGGGCCAGTTCCTGGGAGACGCCTTCGAGCACCTCCTCGAGTTCCGGCACCCGCTCCGGGTCCCAGGCCGGGCCGCTGGGCAGCAGGCTGCGCAGCTGGCTCTGGTACTGCGCGGAGGTTCTTACTCCAGCCATACGCAACCTCCGAACGTCAGCAACTGGTTACTGGCAGCGGGAACATCCGCGGCCGGCGCGCTGAGCCGGTGATCGTTCTCGCCGGCGGCACTGCTAATGGCCTCGCGGATATGGCTGATCAACAAGGTGTCGCCCAGGCCGGCCTCGCGGTTGTGCAGATCGCGCAACTGCGCCTCGACCGCCGCGCGTACCGCGCTGGTGTCCGGCGACAGCCGCAGGCTGTAGGTCACCGGCAATTGCTGCGGCGCCAGCACATGCAACTCGGCCGTCACCGGGCGCAGCGGTTCGATGTAGGCCTTTACCTCCGCCAGTTGCTCGGCATTCGGGATCGGTTGCGCATCGTCGTCGCGCATCACGAACAGGCCCACGGTGCCCGGCCCCAGGTAGCTGCCACGGCACCAGGCGCGGGTAATCCCCGGACACTCCAGCGCCCAGGTTTCATAGTCCTGGGCCGAGCCGCCGTGGGGGATGATGCGGTAGGAGCGGATCACCCGCGCGCGCAGCGATTCCAGGCTTTCCGCGGCGACGCCGCCGCTCAGGCCGGGGGCGAGCACGGTGAAGCTGTTGCCGATGCCCTGGATCGGTTGCACCGGGATCAGGTCCAGGCCGGCCTCGGCATTGCCCAGGGTGCCGGCGTCGAGGGCCTGGACGGTGGTGCTGTTGTTGCCGGCGCTGGTGGTGCGGGCGGCGGTGACTTTGTAGGTGCGGCCGTCACTGGCCTGCAGCAGGGTATCGACGTCCAGTACGGCGCCCGCCGCGGCGCTGAAGCTCACCGAACCGCTGGCCGCCTGGGCGGCCTTGCGTGGCTGGTTGAGGCGCAGCGCGGCGATGCGTTCCAGGGTCGACTCGTCGGCCTTGTCCGGCAGGATCTGATCGGCGATCCAGTCCAGGTAGCCGTAGAGGCCATAGGCGGCGCCACCGAGGGCGCGGGCCAGCACTTGCGCATCGGACTGGCGCAGCGCATCGCTGGCCAGGTCGCTTTGGGTGCGCTTGATCAGCACCGGCAGCGAAGGGGTATCAAAGGGCATAGGTCACCTGCCAACTGTTATCGGGGTTGATGTCCAGGCGTTCACCGTTGGCCAGGACCAGCGTCGTGCGCAGGTTCAGGCGCTGGTCGTCGAGACGTTCGCTGATGATCTCGACGGCGCTGCAATGGCCATCGTCGATCAGCCATTGCAGGGCTTCGCGGGCATAGAACTCGGCGTCGAGCTGGGTCTGGCGGGTGAGCTTGACCCGCCGCAGCAGCCACAACCGCGAGCCGATGCGGTCGTCGGCCACGGTGGGGAAACTGTCGCCCCACCAGCCGAAGCGCTCCTCGTCATCCAGCGGGTCGTCGTCTGCCGCGCGGCGCCAGGTGAACAGGCTGATCAGCACGGCACGGGTCAGTGCGCGATGCAGGTCTTGGCTGATGAACATCATTGGCCTCCCGCCGGCGCGCCGGTCTGCCCGCTACCCGACTGCACGCCGCCATGCACGTGCTGGATCTGGCTGATGCCGCCAGCGACCTGATCGCCCTGGGAGACGATCTTGCCGGTCTGGGTCAGGGTCGGGGTGTCGATGTGCACCGCGCTGCTGGCGCGGATATTGAGGGTGGCGGTCTCGATGTCGATGATCCGCCCGCGCTTGAAATGAATCTTGTCGCCTTCGTCGGTGTAGATCGCCACTTCGCCGGGGGCCAGGGCCTTGAGGCGAAAACGGCGGTCGGCGACCACCAGCACGACGGCATGGGAGCGATCGCCGCCGAGAAAGGTGGCGATGCCTTCGGCGCCGGCCAGCGGGTTGCTGGTGAAGCCGTAGGGTTCGAAGTGCTCCATGTCGTCGTTCACTTCGCCGGCGGTCAGGCGCATTTGCAGCGATTGCAGTTTGTTGGCCGAGTTGGCGAGCACGACGGTGCCGCGCGCCAACAGGCGTGTCAGTAGGCTCATGGTTTTTCCTTGACCTCTGTAGGAGCGAGCTTGCTCGCGATGGAGGCAGCACGGGGTGTCAGGCGGAGCGCTATCGCGAGCAAGCTCGCTCCCACACATGCATAAGGGGAACGACGTCAGGTTTTGGGGGGCACGGGGCTGGCGTCGAAGGTATGGGGCGGCGCCACCTGCAGGGTGGTGATCGAGCCCTGCTCGGAGAGCGAGTAGGTGACCTTGGAAATCAGCAGGTCCTGGTCGAAACCCAGCACCGGGTCGATCACCCGCACCAGGGTGTTGTGGCGCCACAGCTCGCCGTTGCTCTGGCGCCAGCCCTGCACCTTGTAGGTGCTGGTCAGGGCCTTGCCGGTACGGATGGCGCTTTCCCAGTCGGCCCGTTGCTGGGCCAGTTCCTGGGTCAGCTGGGCCGGCTCGTTGATCACCGTGACCCGCTTGCGCTTGGCCGTGCTGTCGCTGGCCACGCCCGACACTTCGCTGACCGCGGCGCCGCTTTTCTGGTCGTTGCCCTTGTGCTGGCCGATCACCCGGTACTCGGAAAACACCTGGCTGAAGTCCATCGGCGCACTGGCCGAAAGGATGTTCTGGCCCAGCTCCAGCACATCCACCGCGCGCCCGCCGCTGCCCGGCCGGGCCAACAGCACCCGGCCTTCGGCGTCGTCGGTGGAGAACACCCGGAACAACGTCAGCAGGCGGTCGATAGACTGGAACACGGTTTCCCCGGGCACGATGCTGTGGCTGCTCAGCCGCGTGGTTTCCGCGATCTCGCTGACTACACCAACGCCGTAGGACGCGGCCAGGGCCTGGACGATTTTCAACAGGCTCTGTTCGCGCCATTGGCCGGGCTGGTTGATCGCCGCGCAATCCACCAGGTCCTGGGTCAGGGAGCTGCCCTCGATGCTCAGGCCGATCTGCCGACCGTCATAGCTGATCGGCGCCTTGAACACATGGCCGCTGAGCAACAGGTCGGCGCCGATGCGCACCTGGCACTTGGCGCCGGGACGGATGCGCTGGTCCAGGGTCTGCCCGGGCCATTGCCAGGTCACGTCGAGCTTGAAGGTGCGAAACTGCCGCTCCAGGTCGGCGCTGATTTCGACGCTTTTCCAGCCGCCGTAATCCTGGCCGTCCACCGTCAACAGCACCCGGTTATCGAAGTTGCTCATGGCTCACTCCCCCGCCACTTTGACGTTGGTCGGCGGCAGGAAACCGGGATGGGCCACGCCGTTGCGCTGCTGCACTTCGGGCGCCCGGGTGGCGTCGCCGAACAGCCGGTAGGCGAGCACCACCGTCGGCAGGCTCTGCATCGGGTTCTTCACCACCAGCCGCACACCGGACGAAGCCACCGCGGTGAGGTGGCCGTAGACCAACTGGCGCAAGCCGTTGAGCACCTCGTAGTGCACAGCATCGGCTTTTTCCGCCGCCTGCCAGATCGCTTCGTTGATCGAGTTGCGCAGCGCCAGCACCTCATCGGCCACCGGCACTTCCGCACGGGTCACCGGCTGGATCGCCTGCTTGGCCAGCGACGGCGTGCCGCTCAGCTTGACCGCCGGGGTCGCCACCGGCAGCGACGCCACGGCCTGGGCGATCCGCACCAGCACGGCGTCCTGCACCAGGTCCGCCATGGCTTGCGCCGCGGCGGTGGTGTCCTTGCCGGTGGTGAGTTTCGGCGTGTCGATCTTCTTCACCGCCTCGACCTGCTGCGAAACGTTGGCCAGCACGCCGCGATAACCGTTGCGCGCATAGTCCTTGAGGTCCTTGATGTCCCCCAGCAAGCCCTTGAACTCGGCGCTGACTTCCTTGGGCAAGTCCTTGATCGCCCGCACCAGCAGATTGAGATCGCGGTAGGTGTCGATCAGCGGCTTGAGCTCCTGCTCGATGGTCTGGTAGACCTCCTTGAGGCTGTTGCGCAGATCGGCGATGCCGATGCGCGCGGCCTTGACCAGGGTCATGGCCTCCTCGAAGCGGCGCACCGCCGAGCCGATAAGGCTGTCGGCCGACACCAGCAACAACTGGCGGGTGTTGACCGTGGCGCTGGGGAACTGCAACGGCTGGTCGGGGTAGAACTTCAGGGTGAAGGTCACCAGGCCGCCGTCCTGGCGGCTCTGGGTCATCTCGCATTCACCGACCTTGACCTGCAGGCGCCCCAGCCACGGATGCACCAGCTCGCCACTGCCCTGCTCCAGCGCCTGGAGCAGCTTGTCACGCTGCTCCAGGCAATCGGCGCCGACGATGAACGCCGTCAGGTCGTGGGTCCGCGCCTGCCGCCCCAGGCTCTCGTAGAACGGCAGGTCACGCTGCGGGTACTCGTGCAACTGGCCCTTGTGGCCGACCGGGGTTTTCGCCTGGTCGACCCAGAACCCGACGCCACGAAACGACGCCGGCAACAAACGATCACGCCAGCTCATTGGAACCTCCTAGCGAAAGTGAGCGATAGCCGACACGCGACGACAGCGCCACGCCGGGTTGGTTGATTTGCGGCGCGCTGGTACGCAGGCCCGCCGGGGCGTTTTCGAAACTCACTGTCAGCCCGCCCTGCAATTGCGTGCGGTTGTTGGCCGCGCTCTGTTGCAGCAGCGAGGTGGAGCTTTGCGGCAGGCTGCCGGAAAGCGCCGAAGAACCCGGTGCCGGCTGGCCACCACCGAAAAACGCCGGCGCCAGCGCACCTTTGCCTTCGGCATTGGTTTGCCGCTGCGCCTCGGTGAGGTTTTCCACCTTGCCGGTGACGCGAGCGACGAAGCCGGCGAACCCACCGTCGAACAGTTCCCTGATCGGCGCGATCACCGCCTGCAGCCGTTGCCACAGGCCACTGAACCACTCAGTGATCGGCTCCCAGTTCTTGATGATCTGCCCCAGGGGCGACCACTCGAACATACCGCGCATAAACTCGATGGCCGGCGCCGCCAGGGCTTTCAACACCTCCCAGAGGGCCGCGAACACGTCGCTGATGGGCTGCCAGTTGGCGATGACCTGCCCCACGGGCGACCACTCGAACAGGGTGACAAAAAAGTCCTTGATGACCTGTGCCGCGCTTTTCAGGGTGGCCCAGATGGAGTCGAAGTAGGTGCTGATGGCACCCCAGTTGTTGATCACCATCCCCAGTGGCGAGGTATCGAACAACCTGACGAAGAAGTCCTTCACCTGTTGCGCCGGACCTTGCAGGCCGGCCCAGAGCGAAGCGAAGTAGGCGCTGATCGCGCCCCAGTTGTTGACCACCATCCCCAGTGGCGAGCTGTCGAACAGCCCGATGAAGAAGGCCTTGAGCCGTTGCGCCGGACCTTGCAGGCCGGCCCAGAGCGAAGCGAAGTAGGCGCTGATGGCGCCCCAGTTATTGATCACCAGCCCCAGCGGCGAGCTGTCGAACAGCCCGATGAAGAAGGCCTTGACCCGTTGCGCCGGACCTTGCAGGTCAGCCCAGAGCGAGGCGAAGAAACCGCTGATCGCTCCCCAGTTGTTGATCACCATCCCCAGCGGTGTCCAGTCGAACAGGCCTTTGAGGAAATCCATCGCCGGAACGGACAACGCCTTGAGCAACTCCCAGAGCGCCGAAAACAGGCCGCTCAGGGGCGTCCAGTTCTCAATCACCAGCCCCAACGGCGTCCAGGAAAACACCTGCTTGAAGAAGTCGACCACTGACGCGGCCATCGTCTTGAGCTGTTCCCAGAGACCGGCGAAAAAGCCGGTGATCGATCCCCAATTGGCGATCACCATGCCCAGCGGGGTCCAGCCGAAGACAGTCCTCAACCCCGCCATCAGTTGCGTGGCGGCGTCCTTGATGCTTGCCCAGAGGGTGACAAAAAACGCCGACAGCGGCTCCCAGTTGGCCACGATCAGGCCAGCCGCCACCGCGATCCCCAGGGCGACCAGGCCGATGGGCGAGGCCAGCAGGCCGCTGCTGAACAGGGTCACGGCGGACGAAGCCAGGGTCATGGCGCCGCGGATCGCGGTGAAGGCCAAGGCGCCGGCGGCGAGGCCCTGGACCAGTTGCGGGTTGCTTTCAATGACCTTCGCCACAAAGCCCAGCAGCGGTTGCACGGCGGTCACTACCGAGTTGACCGCCGGCAGCAGCGCACTGCCGAACTTTTGCGAAATATCGTCGACGCTGTCGCTGAAGGCCTTCAGGTTGGTGCCCGTCTCGCCCAGCACATCCTTGGGCGGTTCGATGCCCTGCGCCACCAGCTTGGCCCGCGCCGCCTGGTTCTCGAATTCGATGGCGGAATTGACCCCCGCCACGAAGGGCGCGGCCAGGCCACCGCCCTTGATCAGGCCGGAAAAATCCAGCCCGCCCAGGCCGCTGTCTTCGATGCTTTTCTTGAAGTTGCTGACTTTCGAACGAACCTCGCCCAGCTCGGCGTCCAGTTTCTGCATGCCTTGCATGACCACCAGCATGTTCACCGTGGTCTGCACATGGGTCACGCTCAGGCGCTGTTTGATGCTCGTCTGATTCAAGCTTTGATTGATGTTCGCCATCACTGCACCTGCTGCATCGCATTGATCCGTTGCGCGTGCTCCAGGGACTCCCGGAGCACATCCAGTGGCCTGGCCATCATCTGTTCGGGGTCAACCTTCCAGAACCAGGCCAGGTCATAGGCAACCGCGATCAGGTCGCTGATGGCTCCGATGCCGCACTCATGAAAAAACTCGCGACCGCCCAGCTCAGGGCGTTGAGGTCAGCCAGGTCCAGCTGGTTGACCGAGGACGGAGGAATGCCGGCACAGACCGCGATGTACTTGGCCGCGACGTCCATGTCGAGGCTGACTTCTTCGCTCTTGTCGATCTTGTACGGCAGCGCCTTGATCGCCCGCACTTCCTGCACCGTCGGGCGGCGCAGGGTCAGTTCGGTCAGCGGTTCGCCGTGGGCTTCGATGGCCACACGCAGCTTTACGCTATCGCTCATTGCCAGGTCCCCTTGATGCCTTCGAACTTCAGTTCGATGCTCGCGTCGTCACCCTTGGAAACCGGCTCTTCCACCAGGTAGGCGCCGGCCAGGACGTAGACCTTGCCGTTGCTGAATTCGCAGGTGACGGTCATGTCGGAACCGGCCACCAGCTGCTTGAGCGGGAAGTCCGGGGTGTGCAGCGCCGTGACCTTGAAGGACGGGGCAATGTCGGTTTCCTTGTAGAAACCCGGCACGATGGTTTCCCGTTTCACGGACATCAGCGGTGCTTCGCAGCCGCCGTTGATGGTCAGTTGAGCGCCGTCCACTTTGACGTAGCAGGTGCCCGCAATCAGTTGACCCATGGTGTTTCTCCCAAAAAATGAGCCCGCACCAGGCGGGCTGGAAAAGCGCAGTGAAAGAGGCTCGGCTTAGGCCGCCGCGTCGTACTGCAGACGGAATTGGTTGAGCAGCGCGAACACTCGCAGGCCGTTGATGTAGTCCGGCGGGAACAGCACGTTGACCCGGCTCGGGTCCTGGCTGTCGCGCTCGACGATCAGGTGCTCGGCGAACAGCTCGGCGTTCTCCACATGGCCTTCCAGTTCCAGCTTGGCGTACTGGGCGATCAGCTCGCCGCGGATGGTGCTCGGGGTCACGATCGGCTGGCCGGCACCGAAGCGGGTACCGTCGGCGGCCAGTTTGTGGCGCCCGTACTTGCTGGTGATCACGCTTTGCAGGCGGCGCACGATAAAGGCCGACTGGTGCATGGTTTCGCTGTCCAGGTAGGAGTTGTCGGCCTGGCCGTAGGCGTTCTTCTGGTAGGTGGTGATCGAACGCTGGATGCGCACGTAACCGCCTTCGTAGTAGGCGGTGGCGATGCCGTAGCTGAGCAGCGACTGACGCTCGGTCAGGGTGAAACGCTCGCTGGCCGGCGCCGGATCGACACCCGGCAGGCTGCCGCTCTGGGTCGGACGGCTGGCATCGGCGGAGATGAACACCGAGGTGCGCGCGGCCAGTGCGGCGGCCTGCACCCAGAACGGTTGCGGTACGCCCGGCTCCAGGGCCTGGATGGTGATGTGCTGGTCGTTGCGGGCCTGACCGGCCGCCACCAGGGTGCCGACGGTACCGCGCTTGGCGCTGTAGACATGACCGAACAGTTGCTTGGCCCAGGACCAGCGACCGGTGCTGTCATCCATGACGGCTTGCCAGGCGTTGAGGGTCGCGGTGTCGGTCCACGGCATGCAGATGAACTCGAACGGTTCATCGCCCAGGGCCGCCAGGGCAGCGACCTGATCCGGCACGCCGGCGCCGCCGGCCATTTTGCCGACCGTCACGCTCAAGCCAGCCGGGGTTTCTTCGCCATTGCTCTTGCCCAGGCGGTTGAGCTGCAGGCTGATGTCGTTAGCGCTGTCGCCGGTCCACTTGGCGGTCAGGGTCAGGGTGCCTTCGACCGCGGCGGCGCTCACCGGCAGGTCGGCGGCGGCGTTGATTTTCAGCGCCAGCGCGCTGGCGGCCTGCGCCGCGGTGGCGGCATTGACGATGGCGGCCTGAACCCGCACACCACCGACATACAGGTTGAGCACGCCGCTTTCGCTGGCGGTGCCGGTGAACTTCAGCTCGGCCTTGGCCACGCTGCCTTCGACGTTGTGCAGCGGCAGGCACCAGATCTCACCGATCGGGTCGGTCTTGCGCCAGGTCTCGTACATGGAGGCGAGCATCGAGCCCTGACCGCCGATGCTCTTGGCCAGCGCGATGCTGGAGACCAGCACCAGCTTGCCGGTTTCGGCCGGCGCGACGTTGTCGTTGACCTGGGCCACGATCAGTCGACGCATGGCCGAAGACGCGCTATTGGCCGCCGAATTGTCCATCTCGGCGTAGAACAGCGGCACACGAATGTCCGCCGGAATATTACTGAATCCGATCGCCATTATTTGGCTCCTTGTGGTTTGGCCGCCTTCGCGGCCTTGAGGGTGATATCGCCATCGGCCAGACGCCGGCGCCACCAGGCGTTGTCGTCGACTTCACGGCCTTCCAGCGGCAGCAGGTCGCCGGCTTCGGGGTCCGGCACGGCGCGGCCCGCGGCCGGCAGCACAGTGATGCGTTTGCTCATTGCGTTACGTCTCCAGA
Organism: Pseudomonas sp. GW531-T4; assembly: GCF_017349615.1. Classification (NCBI taxonomy): domain Bacteria; kingdom Pseudomonadati; phylum Pseudomonadota; class Gammaproteobacteria; order Pseudomonadales; family Pseudomonadaceae; genus Pseudomonas; species Pseudomonas sp. GW531-T4. Next base: position 2,700 of record NZ_JACMZT010000015.1, on the reverse strand, counting down.
GAAAGTCAGTTCCAGGCGCCCGTCGGGCCCCGGGTGTTGCAGGTTGGGGTCCGCCGGATCGATGGCATCGACCCGCACCGTGACCCCGGTAAAGGACGGCAGGCCGTCCAGTTCACGCTCACGCCAGGTTTCCGCCGGCTGGCTGGCCAGGTTGCGTCCCAGCTGGAACTCGGCGAAAAAGCGCAGCTGATAGAACAACCGCGTGGCACTGAGCGAAACCATCTCGCCACCGTCGTATTCGATCGGGTTGTAGTCCGCGCCCGGCTTGAACCCCACCAGCGCCCGCCACAACTCGGCCCGCAGGCTTTCGAGTTGCTCCAGCGCCTGCCGGGCATCGCTGGCATCCAGCACCAGGGTGATCACAAAGCGGTCGCGGATGGCCTGGCGGGTGACGTTCTGCCCGGTGCTCGGGCTGGCCAGATCGGCGATCGGCGTCACATGGGCACTGGGGGTGGGCAACGCGGTATTGCTTTGCAGCAGCGCGAGATCGACGCCGACGGCCACCTGATTGGCCAGGCCGGGGCAGTGATCGCGCAGCTGCGTGAGGATCGGAGTGATCTTCATGAAGAAGCTCCAGAATCGAATGAGATAAGAAAACCGAGGGCGATACCCAGCAGCCATTGGCGATGCACAAAGGGCGAACGCTCCCCTCCCAACATGTGCTTGAGCTTTATCAGGGGGGGTGACAGGGGGAAGGTTGCGGACGGCCAGAGAGATCAGGCCGCCGTTGCGCCGGGCAAACTCAGTCCGGCTGGGGCTCCAGGCATTTGGCCGAGAGGGTGCAGCGATAGCCCTGGGTACGGGAGCCGCTGGAGGTCACCTTCTTGATCGACCAGCGTCCCCGCATGAAGCCGGGCCAGGTATCGTCAAGCAGGACCAGCCCCTCGGCCGACAACGCCGGGTTGCCAGGGCACTCGATCTGGATATTGCGCGCCTCACGCTCCTGCCTGCGCATCTCGCTGATGGCCGCGGCCAGGGCTTCCTGCTCGCTGGCCCGGCGCTTGCCCAACTTGTTGAAGGGCGCGCTACCGACCTGCACCACTCGCTCCTTGGCGGCGGCGCTGTCCCACCAGGTGCTTTGGCAGCCCTGGAATTTCGAGCGACTTTCCTCATCGACCTTGGCCGAAATGAAGGCCGAATCCCCCGGGCGGTTATCCCGGGTCACCGACAAGCGCACATCCGGCAGCGTTTGTCCCGACAAAGACTTGACCTGACCGCTGCGAGCCAGCACATACAGGCCGTTCACCGGTTTGGTCACCGCGCCGTACTCCCTGGCCAGGCGCGTCAGAAAACTCATGTCGGTTTCGTTGGACTGATCGACATGAGCGATCTGTACCCCATCCAGCTCCGGCGCCACCCGCGGCGAAAACCCGTGGCGGGTGACCAGTTGACGAAACAGCGCGCCAAGGGTGATCGGCCCGTAGCTGGCGGATCGGCGACGCCTGAAACCCGTCTCGTCGCTCTCCTTGAACGGCGCGGCGGTGGCCACCAGCACCAGGCGCATGGGGTACAGGAAGGGTGTGCGCCGGGCAATGATGAATTGCCCCTTGTCCACCATGCCCGACTCCAGGTAACCGACCCGCAAGCCGATGCGGCCGCCCAGGCTGGGCAATCCGTCGAGCCCTTCGGTATCGAGGGTCAGGGTCAGTTGATCGGATTCGATCCCGGCCGCGTCGATGTGCTGCCATTGCACCAGACGCTCATTGAGCAGCGCCGCGTTGGCGCCGTAGATCTCTACCGACGGCGTAAATCCAAGTGCCATGTCGCCTCCTTAATCCCAGGCCGATACCGGCGTTGCGAGTACCGGCCGGGTCTCCAGCTCGGGCAGTTTCACCCAGAGCCCCGCCGGCAGCACCGGCCCATGCTCGGCCAGCCCTGGATTGAGCCGCCAGAGCGCTTCCTCGGCGGCATCGTCGTTGCGACCAAGCTCGCGGTAGAGCAACAGGTTCACCGAATCGCCAGCAATGCTTCTGACCTTACGCATTGATGAACTCCGTCAGTTCTATGACCCAGTCGTTGACCATCGCCGTGCCGTCATCGATCACGTAGCTTTGGCTCTCGGACACACTGTCGATTCGCCACAGGCCCCAGTTGCGGCCGATGCCATCGACCAGCGGCAGCGGCACCCGCAACGCCTGCAAGGCACGCAACTCATCGAGCCGCGTCATGGCGATCGCACGCATGGACTTGCCACTGATTGTCAGCCCTTGCAGGCCCTGACCGGTCTGGCTGGATTTAGGCTTGCTGGTGAGAATCTCCAGGCTCACCCAACCACCACCCGACTTGCGCACCAGGGAGCTGTAAGCGAACCCTCGCGACTGGCCGAAAATAAAACTGCCCAGCACCATTTGCTGTCGCATCAAACACCTCCATCGCTCAGGGCGGCACCGCGTCTTACCGCGAGTGGGTCGGTCATCATCAAGGGTATGAACTGCGCCCTGAGCTGTTGCAGCACGAGGTCGGCAATATGCTGGGAGCTGGCTTGATCGGGACCGCTGATCTGAATGACCGGGGCGAAGGTGATCGGCGGGCTGACTGCCTGACCGGCACCCGCCGGGTTCGCCGGCTGGCCGCCCACCAGGTCGTTCTTGACCTGCTCCGGCGAGCCGAGGCGATCGACCAGGGCGCCGAGTTTGTCGCCCAGGCTGGCGCCGTAGTCACCGCCATAATAGCCACCGAACAGTCCACCGACGGCCGCAC